>JAGSHF010000067.1 GCA_023954685.1 Flavobacteriaceae bacterium
ATGAAAAAAATTATTGTTAATAAGGCTAAGAAAGAACTAGGTAATTCTTCTATTTCTAAACATTTTACGCCAAATTACAATCCATGGGAGCAACGTTTCTGCCTAGCACCTGATGGGGATTTGTTCAAGGCTTTAAGAGAAGGAAAAGCATCCGTAGAAACAGAACATATTGAACATTTAACTAGAGAAGGTATTTTATTAAAATCAGGTAAAATATTACAGGCAGATATTATTATCAGTGCTACAGGCTTAAATATTTTACCTTTTGGTGGTGTTAAAATGTATGTAGATGACGAACCTGTTGATTTTTCAAAATCTTTTGTTTACAAAGGTTGTATGCTTAGTAATATCCCTAATCTATTTATATTTTTAGGCTATACAAATGCCTCATGGACACTAAAAAGCGATCTCACTAGTGAATACATCTCTAGAGTCTTAACCTATATGGATAAAAACAACTATCAAGTTATTGAGCCCACTATTAAAGATGAAAATTTAAAACCCACACCTTTGCTCAATTTAAATTCAGGATATATTCATAGGGCAATAAATGTTTTACCAAATCAAGGAGATAAAGCACCATGGCGCGTATATCAAAACTATATTTTGGATTATAAAATGATGAGAATTGACAGCGTCAATCATAAGCAAACTCGCTTTTACTAAATGCTTTAAAGGGAAAAAATATATTGCTGAATTTGTATCTAAAAGACTTATATTTGCACAGAATTTTTAAACCATTTTATGAGTAAGTTAGTGATTGTTGGAACTGTAGCGTTTGACGCTATTGAAACACCATTTGGAAAAACAGATAAAATTCTTGGTGGTGCAGCAACCTTTATCGGTTTGGCAGCATCACAATTCGATGTAGATGCATCTGTAGTATCTATAGTTGGAGGTGATTTCCCTCAAGAATATTTAGACCTATTGGTCGATAAAAATATTGATATTTCTGGAATTGAGATGGTAAAAGAAGGGAAAACCTTTTTTTGGAGCGGACGCTATCACAACGATATGAACTCACGTGATACCTTAGCGACTGAACTAAATGTATTGGCAGATTTTAAACCAGAAGTCCCGCAAGCATATAGAGATGCCGAAGTAGTAATGCTGGGAAATCTTCACCCTTTAGTTCAAATGAGTGTTTTAGAGCAAATGGAGACTAAGCCAAAAATGGTCATATTAGACACCATGAACTTCTGGATGGACTGTGCTTTAGACGATTTGCATAAAGTGATTAAAAAAGTTGATGTTATCACCATAAATGATGAAGAGGCAAGACAACTAACAGGAGAATACTCTTTAGTAGTTGCTGCAAGAAAAATTCACGAAATGGGTCCAAAATATGTCGTTATCAAAAAAGGAGAACACGGTGCTTTATTGTTTCATGAAGACAATGTGTTTTATGCTCCTGCTTTACCTCTAGAAGAAGTTTTTGACCCTACAGGGGCTGGAGACACTTTTGCAGGGGGCTTTGCAGGCTATATCGCCAAAACTGGAGATATTTCATTTGAAAACATGAAAAATGCTGTAATATATGGATCAACGTTAGCTTCTTTTTGTGTTGAAAAATTTGGAACAGAGCGCATGAAGCAATTATCAAGTAGTGACGTTCATCAGCGTTTAAATCAATTTAAGAGTTTAACACAATTTGAAATCGTATTAGAATAAACCTAATCCGTTCACAAAAATGAAAATTAAACGATTATTTACGACCTTTGAAAATCAAATGTCAGCAACATATAAAATAGAATTAATCTAAAAAAACGCGCTCAATTTCGAGCGCGTTTTTTTATTTCCGGATAATTCGTAAAACAAATATTACAAAACACACACAACACAACACACAATGAGCGACGCTTTAAAACATGAATGCGGAATTGCATTCATCAGACTTTTAAAACCACTTGAGTATTACAAAGAAAAATATGGTACTGCATTTTATGGCGTAAATAAAATGTATCTCATGATGGAAAAACAGCACAACAGAGGTCAAGATGGTGCTGGATTTGCGAGCATAAAATTAGACACAAATCCTGGCCAACGCTATATCAGTAGAGTACGTTCTATAGCACAACAGCCCATTCAAGATATTTTTGCTCAAATAAATGATCGTATCAACAAAGAACTTACTGAGCATCCAGAATATGCAAATGATGTTGCCCTTCAAAAACAACACATACCTTATATAGGTGAATTGCTTTTAGGACATGTGCGCTATGGTACTTTTGGTAAGAATAGTGTTGAAAGTGTGCATCCGTTTTTAAGACAAAATAACTGGATGCATAGAAACCTTATTATGGCAGGAAACTTTAATATGACAAATGTTAAGGAGCTGTTTCAAAATTTAATTGAGCTTGGTCAACACCCTAAAGAATACACTGATACCATAACCATTATGGAAAAAATTGGTCATTTTTTAGATGATGCGGTTAGCAAAATTTATAAAGATTTAAAGAAAGAAGGCTATAATAAACAAGAAGCGTCTCCACTTATTGCTGAACGGTTAAAGGTTGCTAAAATTTTGAGACGTGCCGCAAAAAACTGGGATGGCGGTTATGCTATGGCAGGTCTTATTGGTCATGGCGATGCTTTTGTTTTAAGAGATCCTGCTGGTATTAGACCTACATATTATTATCAAGATGATGAAGTTGTTGTTGTTGCCTCTGAGCGCCCAGTAATTCAAACTGTATTTAATGTTGATTTTGATGATGTTAAAGAATTAGAACCTGGGCATGCTATCATTACTAAAAAATCTGGACAGGTATCTATTAAAAAAATTCTAAATCCATTGGAAAAAAAATCATGTTCGTTTGAACGTATTTATTTTTCACGTGGTAGTGATGCTGAAATTTATCAAGAAAGGAAAGAGCTTGGAAAACTTTTAATGCCCAAAGTCTTAGAGGCAATAGATAATGATACTGAAAATTCCGTTTTCTCATACATTCCAAATACAGCTGAAACATCTTTCTTCGGAATGATTGAATCTGTGGAAGCACATTTAAATCAAAAGAAAACAAAAGCTATATTATCTGGTGGTGGAAAATTATCTAAAACACGCGTTATTGAGATCCTTTCTGAAAGAACTCGGATTGAGAAAATTGCCATTAAAGATGTTAAGCTAAGAACTTTTATTACAGAAGATAGCAGTCGTAATGATTTAGTTGCTCATGTATACGATGTCACTTATGGCGTTATAAAACCAAATGACAATCTTGTTATAATAGATGACAGTATTGTACGTGGAACCACATTAAAAATGAGCATCATTAAAATGATGGATCGCTTAAATCCTAAAAAGATTGTAGTCGTATCTTCAGCGCCGCAAATTCGTTATCCTGATTGTTATGGTATTGACATGGCGAACCTCGAGAGCTTAGTAGCTTTTAGAGCCGCTTTAGAACTCCTCAAAGATGACAACAAATATCATATTGTTGAAGAGGTTTATAAAAAGTGTATTGCACAAACACAACTTGAAGACAAAAATGTTAAGAATTTTGTCAAGGAAATTTATGAATTATTTACAGATGATCAGATTTCTGATAAAATTGCAGAGCTATTAAGTGATGACTCCATAAATGCCGAAGTGAAAATTATTTTTCAGCCGGTTAAAAATTTACACAAAGCGTGTCCAGATCATTTAGGAGATTGGTATTTCACTGGGAATTATCCAACAGTAGGAGGAAATCGCGTAGTTAACAGGGCATTTATTAATTTTTATGAGGGCAATAAGGAACGTGCATATTAACGAAATTATTTGATTTTCATCTGTTTATCTATAATAATAAACGGTTAACCTAAAAAAAACGCATTTCATCTAATATTTGTTTTGTTTTTACAAATTACATTTACTTTAGTAGGACCATAACATAAGTAGGTTAAGTTCATGGTAGATTTGGGGCAAAAAAAGGTGAACATCTGTTCACCTTTTTTTATGGAATATACTTTTTATACTGACCTCTACAAAATTGAATTACACCCCACATAAGACTTTTCCACACCCAAAATGTTATCCCGTATTACAAGTTTTCAACGCTTAGACTAATTTCTGAGCCGTTCGTCCAATAAATTTAACATTTTGTTAAGTAGGCTATTATATTTGACTCACCATAACATAAGTAGGTTAAGTTTATGGTAGATTTGGGGCAAAAAAGGTGAACATCTGTTCACCTTTTTTATTGCCCAAAAATAAAAAGAGCAAACTCATAAAGGTTTGCTCTTTTTATATAATACAGCGTAAATATATTATCCCTTCACTTCAGCATAACGACGCTCAACTTCATTCCAGTTGATCACTTTAAAGAATGCATCAATATAATCAGGACGTCTATTTTGATAGTTTAAATAATATGCATGCTCCCAAACATCCAATCCTAAAATTGGAGTCCCTCCACAAGGTACCCCAGGCATTAATGGATTATCTTGATTTGGTGTTGAACATACTTCAACACTACCATTCTTATGAACACAAAGCCAAGCCCATCCAGATCCAAACTGAGTAGCCGCCGCCTTACTAAAAGCCTCAATAAAAGCATCTTTAGAGACAAAAGCCGTTTCAATAGCATCTTTCAAATCACCAGATAAGTAGCCTCTATCTTCAGGATTCATCACATCCCAAAATAAAGAGTGGTTATAAAATCCCCCACCATTATTTCTTACAGCACCATTATTCATGTCTAAATTTGTTAAAATATCATTAATAGATTTTCCTTCAAGATCCGTTCCTTCAATAGCCGCATTTAATTTACTAGTATACCCATTGTGGTGCTTTGAATGGTGAATTTCCATTGTTCGAGCATCAATATGTGGTTCTAAAGCATCATATGCATATTTTAATTTTGGTAATTCAAAAGCCATAATATTGTGTTTTTATGTTAGTATTTATTTTTATTCAAATTTACAATAAAGGATTATAAAAAATCTTAATAAGTTATTAAGATTACTTATTTTGGTATAAAATTTTTCTTTCTTGAAATTAGCCACATTCAATATTTACAATGCCTCTGCTGGAAGTGGGAAAACCTTTAGTCTTGTAAAACAATACTTAAAAATATTGTTAACCTCTTCACGTAAAGATGCATTTAAAAACATATTAGCAATCACATTTACCAATAAAGCCGTTGGTGAAATGAAAGATCGTATTATTAATTCACTTATTGAATTTGCTGCCGAAGACATTTTAGATAACCCGACAGACCTTTTTAAAACACTCTGTGACGATACAAATATTAGTCCTAAACAACTGCATGATAAATCCAAACTCATACTCAACCGTATTATGCATAATTACGGTGCCTTTGAAGTTTTAACCATTGATAAGTTCACCCAAAAAATCATCAGAACATTTGCTTATGATTTGAAACTCCCTGTAAATTTTGAAGTTGAATTAGACACTGATAGTTTACTTAATAAAGCAGTAGACAATCTTATATCAAGAGCGGGAACAAATAAAGAGTTAACAAAACTACTTATCGATTTTGCCATCGAAAAAGCAGACGATGATAAAAGTTGGGACATCGCTTTAGACTTTAAGAACATTGCAAAACTCTTAGTTAAAGAAAATGACATCCCATATTTAAATGCTTTAAAGGATAAAAGTATTAGCGACTTCAATGTCTTTAAAAAAGAATTGCGAAACAAGACGAAATCTATAGAAGAACTCATCATTGAAATTTCTTCAAGTGCGCTGCAACTTCTATCTCGCAACGGTTTAGAACACATCCATTTTAACAGAAAAACCTTACCTAATCATTTCTTAAAAGCATCTAATCTCAGTCTAAATAAGCTTTATGATAATAAATTGGAAGAAAACATAGTAGGCAGAAAAAACATTTACACCAAATCATTAGATGCAGCACTTGCCGAAACCATTGAGGGTATAATTCCGGAATTAGAAACGTATTATCTATCATTAAAACAAGCTATTTTTCATTATAAATTTTTAAAAAATTGTTATAAAAATAGCACGCCTTTATCGGTGCTAAATGCTATAAACCATGAACTCAACCTAATTAAGACTAACGAAAATTTATTACTTATATCAGAGTTTAATACTAGAATTAGTGAAGCTATAAAAGATCAACCTGTACCATTTATTTATGAACGTATCGGTGAAAAGTTTAAGCACTTTTTTATTGATGAGTTTCAGGATACTTCCGAACTCCAATGGCATAATTTAATCCCATTAATAGACAACTCACTATCTTCAGAAAATACAAGCGCCATGATTGTTGGTGACGCCAAACAGGCCATTTACAGGTGGCGGGGTGGAAAAGCAGAACAGTTTATTAAGCTTTTTAATGGACATGAGCCCTTCCAAACATTACAGAAGGTCGTTTCATTAGACAATAATTACCGTAGTTTTAGTAAAATTGTAAATTTCAACAACCAATTTTTTGAATTTTTATCTCTCTCGGTTTTTAGCAACCCAGAGCATTCTAATCTTTACAAGCATTCGGCACAAATCCCAAAGGCCCAAAAAGAAGGTTTCGTTAGTGTTTCTTTTTTAGCATTAACCAAAGACGACGACAAAAATGAACAATACACAGAAAAGGTTTTTCAAACTATTGAAAATTGCATAGACAATGGTTACGAACTCTACGATATCTGTGTGCTCGTACGAAAGAAAAAAGAAGGCATTGCAATTGCTGATTATTTAAGCAATAAAGGGGTTGACATAGTTTCTTCCGAGACCTTGCTAATATCTAAATCTCCGGAAGTCATTTTCATAATAGACGTTTTAAAATTTGCATTACAGCCTCAAAATTTAGAGCATAAAATTAATATTTTAAAATACTTAGTAAGACATCAATTTGATGTTGCCAATACCCATAGTTTTTATGTAAAACATCTGTCGCTTTCGATAATTGATTTCTTTAAAAGCTTTGAAGCTCAAGACATAATATTTCAATACAAAACTCTTTTTGAAATGTCCATCTATGAAGCCATTGAGGGGATTATTTCTAGTTTTAATTTAGTAAAAACATCAGATGCTTACGTGCAATTCTTTTTAGATTTTGTTATGGAATTTACTCAAAAACGAGAAGTTAGTTTAACTGATTTTATCGAACATTTTGAAGGCAAAAAAGAAACCTTAAGTATTATTGCTCCAGAGGGTAAAAATGCAGTTCAAATTATGACGATTCACAAATCAAAAGGCCTTGAATTCCCCGTCGTAATTTTTCCTTATGCTGATTTAGATATTTATCGAGAGAAAGATCCTAAAACCTGGTTTCCAATTGATAAAAACGAATTCAACGGTTTTTCAAATACCTTTATTAATTATAACAAAGACATTTCCAATTATAGCGCGATTGGTAAGGATATTTTTGCAGCACACCAATCTGAACTTGAACTCGATAACATTAACCTACTTTATGTGGCTTTAACGAGACCTATTGAACAATTACACATTATTAGCAGCCTAAGTTTAAGCACAAAAGACCATCTTATTTTTAACGATAAACAATACTCAGGCCTATTGGTTTCATATTTAAAAAATGCAGGTCTTTGGGAAAATTCAAAACTCGAATATACTTTTGGGAATCCCGTTAAAATAAGTGAGGCGTCAAAATCTAAATTTATTACTCAAATTCAAGACACCTTCATTTCGATTCCTAAAAAAGACCATCAGATTAACATCATAACCAAGTCTGGATTACTTTGGGATACCACACAACAAAAAGCTATTGAGAAAGGGAATTTAATTCATGATATAATGGCTAAGATTAAAACCAAAGATGATATAGAAAATGCCTTAAATTTCTTTTTAATTTCTGGCAGTATTAATTCTTCGCAAAAAGCAACATTAGAAACGATGGTGCTTTCTATAATCCATCATCCTGAATTAGTGCCCTATTTCACAAATGCTTATGACATTTATAATGAACGAGAAATTGTCACAGCACAAGGCTTGTTTTTAAGACCAGATCGTCTTGCGATAAATTCAAATAATGAAGTTGTAATCATCGATTACAAAACCGGAAAATCAAATCCAAAATACATTCAGCAATTACAAAACTATGAAGATGCATTAGAGGCCATGCAGTTTTCTGTAATAAAAAAAATACTTGTTTATGTGAATGATGAATTAAATATAAAAGAAGTTTAAATTTGCAAAAAATCATAATGATATGTACGGAAAGATAAAAGCACAACTTCAAGCGGAAATTCAAGATATAAAAGACAACGGGCTCTATAAAGAGGAGCGCATAATTACGTCGTCTCAAAGTGCAGAAATCACCTTAAATTCGGGAGAAACAGTATTAAATTTTTGCGCAAATAATTATTTAGGCCTGTCTGATCATCCTGAAGTTATTCAAGCTGCAAAAGATGCCATGGATACTCACGGCTTTGGCATGTCTTCTGTTCGTTTTATTTGTGGAACACAAGATATTCATAAAGAACTAGAGCATAAAATAGCAGATTTTTATGGCACTGAAGACACCATACTTTATGCCGCTGCTTTTGATGCTAATGGTGGTGTGTTTGAACCTTTATTATCAAAGGAAGATGCTATTATCTCTGATTCTCTGAATCACGCTTCAATAATTGATGGCGTACGCTTGTGTAAAGCCGCTAGGTACCGATATCAAAATAATGACATGCTAGATCTAGAGAAACAACTTCAATCAGCAAATGCAAATGGTGCTAGATTTAAAATCATTGTAACTGACGGTGTGTTCTCAATGGATGGTCTAGTAGCGCCATTAGATAAAATATGTGATCTAGCAGATCAATATGATGCTATGGTTATGGTTGATGAATGTCATGCTGCTGGATTCATAGGTAAAACTGGTCGTGGGACTTTAGAAGAAAAAAATGTAATGGGAAGAGTTGATATCATCACAGGTACTTTAGGTAAGGCTCTTGGTGGTGCAATGGGAGGATACACTACTGGAAAGAAGGAAATCATAGACCTATTACGTCAGCGTTCAAGACCTTATTTATTTTCTAACTCACTAGCTCCTGCAATTGTAGGTGCTTCAATTAAAGTTTTTGAACTACTAGCAAATGACACGACGTTGAGAGATAAATTAGAATGGAATACGAACTATTTTAAGAAAGGTATAAAAGCTGCTGGGTTTGATATTGTTGATGGTGATTCAGCTATTGTTCCCGTTATGCTCTATGATGCTAAGCTAGCTCAAACTATGGCAACGATGTTGCTCCAAGAGGGTATATATGTTATCGGATTCTTCTTTCCAGTGGTTCCCAAAGAAAAAGCGAGAATTAGAGTACAACTATCAGCTGGTCATGAAAAATCACATTTAGACAAAGCTATTTTGGCGTTTACCAAAGTAGGTAAAGCTTTGAAAATAATTTAAAAAAACAGTAAACGTCCTAATTTTATTAGAAAAAATGCAATATTTTTCTATATTTGTCTTTGTTAATAAAATTTAACAACTTACTTTTGCTTAACAATTAACACTTAAAATTAAATTATTAGAATATGAAAAATCTTAGCAGATTATTGTTCGCTATGTTGTTAGTTTTTGGACTTAGCAACGCAAACGCACAAGATGAAGACAATCCTTGGCAATTCAGTTTTGGATTAAACGCAGTTGACTTATACCCGGTTGGAGAAGATGCTCCTCAAGGTGACATGTTTGACGAGTACTTTAACGTTAAAGATCATTACAACTTCGGCCCTTATGCCAACATTTCAAGGTATTTAGGTTCAGGCTTTTCTTTTGGAGTAGCTGGATCTATGAATACAATCACAAAGTATGGTGATCTTGAATTGCGTGATGGCTTAAGCTATTTTAGTCTTGATGGAACAATTAAGTTCAGCATTGGTGAAGTTATTGGTTGGAATACATTCGAACCATATCTTGGCGTTGGTGGTGGTTACACTTGGTTAGATGACGTTAATTCTGGTACTTTAAATGGTACATTTGGATTTAACTACTGGTTTAGTGAGCAATTCGGTTTAACTGTACAATCTAGTTATAAGCATTCTTTCGAGGATAACTTATCTCAACATTTCCAACATCAGCTTGGTTTAGCTGTTAAATTTGGTGGAAAAGACACTGATGATGATGGTATTTACGATAAAGATGATGCTTGTCCAGAAGTTCCTGGTTTAGAAGCTTTCAATGGTTGCCCAGATTCTGATGGTGATGGTATTGAAGATAGTAAAGATGATTGTCCTAACGAAGCTGGTTTACCAGAATTCAACGGATGTCCAGATTCTGATGGTGATGGCGTTCCAGATAAAGATGATGCTTGTCCTAACACTCCTGGCTTAAAAACTTTAAACGGTTGTCCAGATGCTGATGGTGATGGTGTAAGAGATGGTGACGATAAATGTCCTAATGAAGCAGGTCCTGCTGCCAATAACGGATGTCCTTGGCCAGATAGAGATGGTGACGGTGTATTAGATAAAGACGATGATTGTCCAGATACAGTTGGTACTGTAGCAAACAATGGTTGTCCAGAAGTTACTGAGGCTGTAAGAAAAGCATTAAATGATTATGCTAAAACAATCTTATTTGACACTGGTAAATCTTCAATACAAGATCGTTCTGCTACTGTTCTTCAAAATATCATTGATATCTTAAAAGAATATCCTAAAGCTAGTTTCAATATTGAAGGACACACTGATAGTGTAGGTCGTGAAGAAACTAACCAAAAGTTATCTGAAGAAAGAGCTAGCTCTGTAATGAACTACTTAATTTCAAATGGAATAGCTTCAAATAGATTGAACTCTAAAGGTTATGGTGAGTCAAGACCTCTTGATTCAAACAAAACTAAAGCGGGTCAAGCTAATAACAGAAGAGTAGAAATTAACTTAAATAAGAGAAATTAATTTTAATTCACTCTGAAATTCTATAGAAAAACGCTCCGATATATCGGGGCGTTTTTTATTTTTATACAATGACAACTTTCATTCAAGATGTTCTTGCCGACTTACAGAAACAAAACATTCCTTTTTCGGATCTAACGTTTATACTTCCAAGTAAACGTGCTGGCGTTGTACTAAAACATGAAATAGCACAAATCACAACTCAAACACAGTTCGCACCGCAAATATTGAGTATCGAACATTTTGTTGAAAAACTATCAGGATTACGTCAATTATCAAATATTGAATTGCTATTTGAGTTTTATGAAGTTTATCTTAAACTTACCGCAAAGCAAGACGTAGAGTCTTTTGATTCGTTCGTAAAATGGGCCCAAATACTCCTTCAAGATTTTAATGAAATAGACAGGTATTTAGTTCCTCAATCTCAAATATTTGACTATTTAAGTGCCATCCAAGAAATCAACCACTGGTCATCGGAATTGCATCAAACACCTATGATTAAAAGGTATCTTGCTTTTTGGAATAACCTTAGCCGCTATTATAATTTACTCACTGATCATCTCTTAGAAAAAAGTCTAGGTTATCAAGGTCTAATCTACAGAGAAAGCCAATCACAGCTGGATAAATATCAACACCAAAATGAGAAAAAGTATCACGTCTTTTTAGGCTTTAACGCTCTCAATAAAGCAGAATCAAAAATTATCCAATCGCTCTTGCAACAAAAATTGGCCTGTATTTATTGGGATACTGATAAGGCTTTTGCTGAGGCTAAAAATCACGACGCCAGCTTTTTTTTAAATACTTATAAGAAGGATTGGCCATATTATAAGCAAAATCCATTTTACTGGACTTCTGAAAACTATTTGAAACCAAAAAATATTGAGGTAATAGGTATTCCCAAGAACGTTGGTCAAGCAAAATATGTTGGTGAAATTCTACGCGATATTAAAACTCAAGGGAGAACTCTTAGTAAAACTGCCGTGGTTCTAGGCAATGAGGCCTTACTTATTCCTGTACTAAATAGTTTACCAAAAGAAATTGATAGCCTTAACATTACCATGGGGTTTCCTTTAAATACAATGCCATTGGCTTCTCTTTTCGAAAAGCTTTTTATGCTTCACATTGAAACTAAGGATTCCTTTTATTATAAAGACGTCATTTCATTGTTATCACACCCTTTTATAAAACCATTGTTAGCAATCAATACCACTGAAAATTATGCCGATATAATCATCAACCATATTAATAAAACTAATAAGGTTCACCTTAAAGTATCAGATTTTAATGGGCTACTTCAAAATGTTCCAACGGTAATAAAGTTACTTTTTGAATCATGGAAAAACAGCCCTGACATTGCATTAAAACACACTCAAAAGTTAATTCTTGAAATTAAAAACTATTTAAGCCTAACTAAAAAAGAGCAACAATTATCCCTTGAATATTTATTTCGTTTTAGTGAATTAATCAACTCACTGGAAACACTAAATACTAAATATCATCACATCAACTCGGTTAGGACATTATATGTGCTTTTCAAAGAATTACTAAGTAAAGAAAGCTTAGATTTTCAAGGAGAGCCTTTAGAAGGATTACAAATTATGGGCATGTTAGAATCACGAGTATTAGATTTTGAAACAGTTATTATCACTTCAGTCAATGAAGGCATACTCCCATCTGGCAAAAGCAATAATTCATTTATACCTTATGACGTAAAAATTCAAAATCAATTACCTACATACAAAGAAAAAGATGCCGTCTATACATACCATTTCTATCGCCTAATACAACGGGCTAAAAACGTGTACATATTATATAATACGGTTCCTGACGTACTTAACGGGGGTGAAAAAAGCAGATTTATTACTCAGCTAGAAGTTGAAGGTAAACATGTTATTCAACATCATATACGCTCACCGGAAGTTCCAAAACAAACTAAAATTCAACATCATATTTCTAAAACAAATAACACGATTCTAGAAAAATTAAAAACTATAGCTGATAAGGGGTTTTCACCATCTTCCTTAGCGCTATATATAAGAAACCCACTGGATTTTTACCATCAAAAAATACTCGGTATAAAAGAACAAGATGACGTTGAAGAAACAGTGGCCGCAAACACGTTAGGAACTGTAATTCATAATACTCTAGAAGAGTTTTATAAACCATTAACAGGCAAGGTTTTAACTGAAGCAATGATCACTGAAATGAAACAAAAAGTCGGTACAGTTATTGCCTTTCACTTCAATGAGAGTTTCAAAAAAGGAGATATCACTAAAGGAAAAAACCTCATTACTTTTGAAATAGCAAAACGGTATGTGTCAAATTTTTTAAATTTAGAGCTTCAAGACATAAAAAAAGGAAACACCATAAAAATAATTGCCATTGAAACTGAAAACAATATTACCATAGATTTTCTTGAATTAGATTTTCCTGTTAATCTTACGGGAAAAGTGGATCGTGTTGACGAATACAATGGCCTAATTAGAATTATTGATTATAAATCTGGAAAAGTTGAACAAGGGAAAGTTGAACTTATTAATTGGGAAGACATTACCACGGATTATGACAAGTACAGTAAAAGTTTTCAGATATTAACATACGCCTATATGATGTTCATTAAACAAAGCATCAAATTACCAATTGAAGCAGGTATTATTTCATTTAAAAATTTAAATGAAGGCTTTTTAAAGTTCACAAAGAAAGATAGAGCAGGTAGAGGTGCTACTAAAGAAACACTTATTAATGAAGAAGTTTTACAGCACTTTGAAAAAGAGCTTAAAAAGCTCATATTAGAAATTTGTAATCCAAATATAGATTTTATAGAAAAAGATGTCCAAGGTAATAATTACTAAAAATATTGTCATTCCTGGGAAGCATCATAAACCCATACTCGTCGATGTCTTTTGCGCAAAAAATGACGATCGTAAACCAATTATTATATTTTGTCATGGCTATAAAGGGTTTAAAGATTGGGGGGCTTGGAACCTTATGGCAAAAACTTTCGCTGAGGTAGGGTTCCTGTTTGTGAAATTTAATTTCTCTTATAATGGAGGAACCATTGACCAACCAGTTGATTTTCCAGATTTAGAAGCATTCGGAAATAACAATTATTCCAAAGAATTAGATGATTTAGAAAGTGTAATTGACTGGATAAGTCACAATCATGAATTTAAAAAGGAAGTAGATGTAAACAATATCACCTTAATTGGACATAGTAGAGCGGGTGGAATTGTACTAATAAAAGCAGAAGAAGATTCTAGAATACACAGTGTTATTAGTTTGGCCGGTGTGAGTGATTTTGAAAACAGGACATCTACAACTGGTGAATTAGAGCGATGGAAAAAAGAAGGGGTAAAGTATATCATTAACGGAAGAACCAAGCAGAAAATGCCTCATTATTACCAATTTTATGAAGATTTTATTGCCAATAAATCACGATTGTCAATAAAACGGGCCGCTACTAACTTAAAAGTGCCAAACTTAATAATTCATGGAGAACGTGACACGAGCATTGCTATTGAAGAAGCAAGAACTTTACATGCATGGAACTCTCAAAGTGAATTAAAAATAATTGAAGATGCTAATCATGTCTTTGGAGCCTCGCATCCTTGGGAGCAATCAATCCTTCCTTTGCCTTTACAAACAGCAGCCAACTGTATGATTACGTTTATAAAAAGCAACATACGTTAAAAGTAAAAAAAGTCCAAAAACAAAATTGTCTTTGAACCTTCAATGGTGGAGAAGATGGGATTCGAACCCACGACCTCTTGACTGCCAGTCAAGCGCTCTAGCCAACTGAGCTACATCCCCATTATCTTTGTATACTATATCTGCTGAGATTTTACAACTTTAAAGTGATTGTGCGACTCTATGCAAAACTATACAAATGTATACATTTTAGTGCAAAAACGCACCACCATACCCCACCATCAATAATTTATGAAAATTGAAATCACTTGAAAGTCTTGCTGTTAAGGAGATTGGGGAAAGGAAGAGAGACGACCAGACTTGACTGCCCGCCATATAGTTTAGTTAACTGAAACTAATAATCTCTTATTCAATTCTATCAATAAAAACTCCCAATTTAATTTCTTTAACTCGCTTATCATTTTCATTTTTCCTTTCTATAATTATTTCATTCTCATTTTTATTCAACTGCAAACTTATAATGTATTTCAATTTTTTTATTGCCATATCTCTTCTCTTATTAATAGTTATATAACTTTCTTGCATATTAGGAGAAGCAAATAATTCATTAATGCCATCAAGCAATATATAATTGTCTTGTTCATTCATCAAATAATAAAGTAATGAGTGCAATTTGGCTTCTAAATTAAGTGGTTTATTATTGATGAAAAATTTATTCTCATTTGGCCTGTAAACTAAAGTATTATTAAGGAGTTTATTATTTGTTTTAGATTTTTTATAAAAGAATAAAAATATTAACGCTAGTGGAGCTATAATAACTAACCAAAGTTTATTAAATTCTGACTTTGATTCATATAGAGTGTATTCAGTAACCTTATTCTTAGTTATCTCATCAAGACTCTTAATCACTATGCTTTTACCTTCGTTATCTGAA
>JAGSHF010000235.1 GCA_023954685.1 Flavobacteriaceae bacterium
AAAACTTATTTAGGATAGTATAATTTATACGACTAAATTACCACAACAAACAGTTATCATAACTGTTCGTTTTTTGATTGATGAAAGAACCCCCGGCTGATTACCGGGGGTTCGTTTTTTATAAAACTATGTAATGCGTCCATATCATCAATTATAACTTCATTCATTTTTGTGCTACAGCTACATTTTTTAATATCTTTACCCCAAGAATTTAACACATATAAAATGTCTACAAAACTTATTGCACCTTCAATTTTAGCGGCTGATTTTGCCAATTTACAACGGGATATAGAAATGGTTAACCAAAGTGATGCCGACTGGTTTCATATAGATATCATGGACGGTGTATTTGTACCTAACATTTCATTTGGAATGCCAGTTTTAAAGGCCATTTCCAAACACGCAAAAAAAACAATAGATGTACATTTAATGATTGTTGATCCTGACCGATACATAAAAACATTTGCCGAGCTAGGGAGTAATATACTCACGGTGCATTACGAAGCATGCACGCATTTGCATAGAACACTTCAAGCTATAAAAGCTGAAGGCATGCAAGCTGGTGTAGCATTAAATCCACATACTAACATTAACGTTTTAGAGGATACCATTAATGATATTGATTTAGTATGTTTAATGAGTGTAAACCCAGGTTTTGGTGGTCAAAGTTTTATTGAAAACACCTACAACAAAGTTGCACAACTTAAAACTTTAATTGAGCAAAAAGGCGCCTCTACTAAAATTGAAATTGACGGTGGGGTTACAAATAAAAATGCAAAGCAACTTGTAGCTGCCGGCGCCGATGTACTTGTCGCTGGAAGCTATGTCTTTAAAAGCTCAAATCAGATCCAAACTGTTAAAGATTTAAAAGCACTCGTAAATTCATAATAATAGGCTCCAAATAAATTGGAGCCCTATATTATTAGAACTGCTCTAATAAAAAATTTATTAAATCAGTAGTGGTAACAATGCCAACGAGTTTATTGTCATCAACTACAGGAATGGCATGAAACTCTTTTTTTGAAAGAATTTGTGCAACCTCTTTTATTGTCGTTGTTGAAGTAACACTAATCAGATTTTTTGCCATCACTTGTTCTATAGTAAACATATTGTACACTACAGTATCAACGGTATCCTCATCTTCATCAATAGCATCTGCAAAACTAATACGCAGTAAATCCGTATAACTAAGCATCCCAATAATCATAGCACCATCAACAACGGGAATATGTCTTATATGCTTTGTCTTAAATAAGTGTTCTGCAGTTTCTAGGTCATCTTTATGATTCAATGTAATGACATCTCGAGTCATTATTGCCGAAATAGGAGTTCTTTTTTTCATGATATTACGTTTATTATTTCTAATAAAGGTACCATCAAAATCTCGTGATTCTCATGACAAAAGTCATAAGGACAAAAATTTAATACCCCGCGAATCCAAAATTTAGCATTTGTTTTGTTTTATCATAGATCATTGGAAATTGAGCTCTAAAATCTAAAGGTGTTTCAATAAAATTTTCAATAATCACAGCCAAAAACTCAAATTGATTGGTATATGCATAATCTCTAAAATATTTTGAAGCAATTAATTCTTGACGTAAGTTTTCATTATCATATAAAAGCTTTGTCAATTCCATAAATGAATCTCTAAAAATTGTTGAACTGACATCTCGTTCTTTCATGCAATTTAAGTGTATGGCATGAGTAAATTCATGAATTCCTAAATTTAAATTATCATTCTCAATGGAATAACCTTCTTCAAAATGTTTCCAAGAAATTACTAAAGCGCCTATACGTGGATTAAATTCTCCTTTATGATACGCATCATTAATGGTAGAATAAAATTGATCAGGATACACAAATATTTTATCTACTAAACCAATATAATAATCTCTAAAACCAAAAGTTAGCATTACCGCTGTTGATGCCACCAACACTTCAATTCTATTGCTAATCTCTAACCCATCTCTGCCAATAAAAACTTTATCTTCAATAAACCCCGCAACTCTATGTTCAAACTGTTTTTGCTGTTTTTTTTTAAGCTTAGTATAAAATGAAAATTGTGTTTTTAAAACATTTTGCTGTTTTGGTTTTAATTGCCTTAATCGCAAATAAATGTGATTATACAAGGGTTTCTTATTTCGTATAACATAGGCCATTTCAATCATTCGAAAACTAAAATACAGGATCAATAAAATAAGAGCAATTAAAAAAATTGCAATGATTGTATTACCAACCGAATTTGATTGTTGAAAAAGAAAAATATTAATCATTAGTTGACTAACGAAAAATGATGACAATAATTGTAACTACCTGGATACATATTAAGATTGTTTTTTCTTAATAACGAAGGTAGAAATAACGGCAGTTAGGCCAGCGACAATAAAAGTTAACAAGCGTGATGATACTATAGCATCATTTCCTGAAACAATCCAATAAATAGTAAAGCCCAAGCCTACTATAATAGTTAATAATGCTGGAATGCCATGAAATCGCTTCCAAAACAAAGTCAATAAAATTACTATAGAAAAAGTAGAACCAATACCAGCCCACACATAGCCAACAATAGCATAGACCAAATCACTAGGTGAAAAATAAGCCACTAATAGCGCCACAATTGACAATACTGCAGTCACCATTCTAGATTGATTAAGGGATTTCTTAGGGTCTAGTGCATTCTTCCTCCCCACTTTAATCAAGTTTTCTGAAAGTTCAGTTGCGGACAGAATTAATAGTGAATTGGCCGTAGATATTATAGCCGCTAATACACCTGTAATTAATATCCCAGAAATTACCGGATGAAACACAGTCGTTAATACTTCAGGCATCACGGTTTCTTGATCTTCCAAACCAGTAGGACCAAAAATCGCAATCCCAATCCACCCAACTAACAATGCTCCCGTATAAGCAATAATCGTCCAAATCACACCAATATTTCTTGCAACCTTAGCGTTCTTTTCATCCTTAATTGCCATAAATCGCATGGTTAATTGGGGTTGCCCTCCAAGGTATCCAAAAAACCATGAAAAAGCCCCTGCAATAATGATTCCACTACCCAGGCCTTTTACAATATTTAGAGCATTTGGAAATATATCTTGCAGTGCTACAAACAACATAGAATCCTCTTTTAACACAGCACCACCAGTCATGGTTGCATAAGATTCACCAGATTTTGATAAAGCTTCAGAAATGCTATGTGCAAAAATTGAGCCTTCTGGCATGTCTGACAAATACATTAATCCGGCTATTGGCGCCACAATAAGTGTAATAATCATAATTATGGCCTGAATTACATCCGTATAAGTAACTGATCTAAATCCACCATAAATAGTATAAGGAATAACCAAAATTACAATTATTAGCATCGCGAAATCTTGATTAATCTCAAATAGATTATGTAAGGTCTTTCCGCCACCAATAAATTGAGCGCCAACATAAAAGAAAAAGAAAAAAACGATGGTTAAACTGCCAACAATCCTAATCCAATTACCCACTTCACCATGACGTTTGGCGATATAGTCTGTAAACGTATCCGCTTCATAAATTTCAGCTTCTTTTCTTAATCGTCCCGCCAAAAACACCCAAGCCACTACAATTCCAATCACACAACCTAAAGCCGTCCAAACCTCCATCAATCCCGTTGCGTAAGCTGCCCCAGGAAGTCCTAATAAAGCCCAGGACGATTCTCCTGTTGCTCTTTCGGATAAAGCAGCAATCCAACCCGGTAATTTTCGACCCGCAATTGCAAAATCAGAGCCAGTTTTGACGTGTCGGCCTTGATATATACCCCAAAGCAATAGAATGACCATATATATGGACATTACTATTAAAATTATAGTTTGGTTTTCCATCTTGTTTCAGTTTAGCTTGGGTAACGAAAATAGGAAATAATATGTAAGGGATGCTAATGCATAATAATTTTACAGCAATAGCCTCAGGCTAATTATACATTCAAGA
>JAGSHF010000090.1 GCA_023954685.1 Flavobacteriaceae bacterium
CAGTGGAGTAGCGACGTTCAACTCTCAATTATATTACTCATCGTTTTTGGTAGTATTGTTGCATTTACATCTTTTAATTACTTGTTGAAAATTGTTTCACCAGAAAAAGTGGCTACCTCTACCTATGTTAACCCTATTGTTGCCTTAATTTTGGGTTGGTATTTTTTAAACGAGCAAATTACAGCGCAATCAGTTATTGCTGCTTTTGTTTTACTAACTGGTGTGTACTTTATCAACACGAAAAAGAAAATTGCTTTGTTTTCGAGGTTCAAAAAATAACATTTGCATTTTGAAATTGCATTAAATAAAAAAACTACTAGAAGCATTACTTTCTAGTAGTTTTTTTAATACCGGTTAGTTCAACTTATTCTATGGTATACCCCTTGGCTTTCATACAAGCTGTAAAGGCCTTTTTAAAATCGTCCATCATTGCTTTTTCTTGAGCTGCAGCTTTCTGTTCGTTTTGTTGCTGTTCTCGTTGATCACCAGCAACTTTAGCGCGTCGACCTCTTAAACCTCCGAGAACGGCGCCTATAGCGGCACCTTTCCCTGTATCGCCAGCAATGGCTCCAATAGCTGCTCCTGCCGCTGCACCTCCAGCAGCGCCAACAACGGCAGAACCATCAGCAGATTTATCGACCTCATTTGCTGTGACCTGTGGTGGATTAATAGGATCTACACCAGTTTGTTGAGTCGCCCATTTATAACATGCAATTTCATCATTATCTTGAGTTGTTTGATCTTGATTATCGGCAGGAAAAACAAAAAGACCTAATCCAGAACCTATTGATTTAGTTGCTGTGTTTTGTGCTATAACTGTAAAGTTGAAAGAACCAACAATTAATAGTATAATACTTATCTTTTTCATTGTAATAAATTTTAGATTATAAATCATTAGGGTTGATAAATATATAGCCCATTTGTTCTAAGACATCTGCTTCGTTATAAAATGTAAAACTTTTTATAATCTTATCATTATCAATTTGATATATTGTATTGGCCCAAATGGTGACATCTATATCATTATCTTTGTATGTTATCTTCAATTCAGCCCAATTTGAAACCCATTGTCCTTGGTTATCACCGCTGTCAATTATAATTGGCATGTTTCTAGATCGGTTATACTCAATTTTTTTGTAAAGATTTTCAACATTGAATTTCCAATTTTTAATAGCTTCGTCTTTAGAAATTGAATCTCCTATAGAAGGGCCTAACCCCAAATAGTCATCTGCTAAAAAAGATGCCATAGCATCGTATTCCATATTTTCGACGGCTGAAACATAACTTTCAATTAAGGCTATATTTTGCTCAGATTTTTTATCATTCGCATCACAACTTATAAGAAGTGGTAATAGTAATAGAATAAGAAATATTTTTTTCATTATAGGATATGTATTAAATAATAGACCATTGCTTATTTTCAATGCTAAGCAACTTAGTCATTTTATTCACATTAGTATTCACCAATTAAGGGGAAACTCTGATTCAATTCATTATCAATTTGATTTTGCACAAAACGTTCAAATTGCACAAATTGAGCACCACGCTTTGCCCCATGTGATTTTTTAAGTTTATTATAATATGACTTTTGCAACTTTTCACGCTCCATTCGTATAGCAAAAGATTCACCTACTAATGCATTGGCTTGTTCATCAGTCATATTTTCATAAGATTCAGCATATTTTTTTATGAGTTGAATTCTTTTATTCGAGGTTTTTGACAGCTTAGCTTCATATTCATTATATGTGGACCAGAAATCTTCAGATTCGGTATCACTTAGTGATAAAAACTTTACCAATAATGCTTTTTTCTCTAACTTAAAAACACTTTGAAATAACTCAATTTCATCATTTTGAGCAGACATATTCAGCCCAATACATAGAGCCATCAGCAGAAATACTATTTTTTTCATCATTATATTATTTTAGATTTATACCAAATTTACAAATTAATCTTACACTTTGTATTTTTCGAATAGGAAAACTCTATAATGATTGACTCGAGGATATCTACCTATTATTTAACCCATATAATAGGTGCATTGTAGTGTATTGACACTAACAAAAAACTCATTAAGTTATAATTCTAGCACCAATTTTTGACCAATTTTCAAAACAGAAGTTGTTCTTATATTGTTGGCATTACAAATTGCTTTTATTGAGATGTTATTTCTTTTTGAGATACGAGAGAGCGTATCACCACGTTTAACAACATAAAGTGTTTCTTGTTTTTCAAGACTTGCAATGGCTTCTTCTTTAGTGGCCAATAATTCCAATTTAGAAGCACGCCTAGAATTATGCAAATATGCAGAAGTCCAACGCTTAGTCACCCATAGTTCAGATGAACGAATACTATTAGAATCATTAAAATCTAATACATATTCAGGGTTGATAGCAACACCTCTATAACTTAATATAAGGTGTAAATGACTCCCTCTAGAGTTGCCAGAATTACCGCCTTTACCCAAAATATGGCCGCGCTTCACAGTATCATTTACTTTCACATTGTAACGCGATAAATGCGCATAAGTTGACTCTAACCCATTAAAATGTCTAACCACAACACTTCTACCTAATCCACCATTATAGCTCACCATTCTCACAACACCGTCAAGTATTGAAGTCACGGCATCACCAGTAATAAGATCTATATCAATGCCTTTATGTGCTCTTCCTCTGCGCCACCCATACCTTGACGTAATCACCATATCCTTTAATATCGGCTGGGCATAACTACTGTCTGTGAAATTTAATTTAAACGGGTATTGAAGTTTTTCTCCTTTAAAAGGGTTGTAAATTGTTTGGTCCCAATGTGTCGCTTTAATATCAACAATATTGGGTTTAATATTTTTATCTTCCTCTTCAACGGGAAGTTCAAAATGACTTAGATCAAGGAATGCATCTACATCTTGAGCAGATACTTGATTACAAACAAAAATGAAAACTACTAATTTAACTACTAATTTCATGAATACTAAAAAAACGTCTAGTAGATCTGTATTATAGGATTGAGGGTATTTAAGGAAATGCAAATTTATAAAAAATAATCGCGTTGTAATTTATTTTAACAGTTTCATAGGATATAACTTCTAATTTAGGAAAATATTATTCTCGATATTATGGAAATTTCCAGCAAAAGAAATGCGTTCCTCTTTTTTATTTAAACCTCTATAATTGAAGAATATATTAATAACTAAACGTTTAATTTTAAAAATGTTAAAGCGTATTGACCAACAAATCACCACTTGCTAGCAGTTGGCTTATTATTAATGAGAAGTCATAAAAATTAAAAGCGAATTTTTGGCGGAAAAAGCTGACTTTTAGTTCCTTTCATCAATTAAGCGGTAATTATGGTCATTGATAGAATTTTGTTCCTTTAAACGAAAATTTATTGAGTTCATAAGGTTTTTTTACTAGGAATTAGTGAATGCTCTAGTTTTATGGTAATTAAAAAACAAATTACCTCATGAATAAGCTATTTACCCTGTGTTGTGTTGCCTGTTTTATGAGCTCTTCCCTCAAGCTTATTGCACAAGAATCTACGGAATTCCAAGATGAAATTTCAACAGATTATAAGAAACGTAGTCCTATATATGATTACTCAGAAATGCAATTGAATGATACCGATACTATCGCTGATTTTGATACACAAAATAATAAACTGAAACTTACTGGGATTATTTATCAAAGTGATGGAGTAACACCAGCAAAAGATGTGATGTTATATATAGAGCAAGCTGATAGTAATGGTGAATATCAAATAAAAACTAAAAACGATAAGCGTTACTTAGAACATAGAGCATGGGTAAAGACTAACGAAAAAGGAGAATACACCTTATATACATTTGTTCCTGGCTCTGCCATCGTACCCATTACGATGCCACGTAGAAAAGGCCCAAAACAAATATTCCCTATCGTAAAAGAGCCTGGAAAAAAAGAAAGTAATCTTGAAGCATTTATGTTTGATGACGATCCTTTAATTACAAAATCTTGTCGTAAACGTTTAAAAAGAAAAGGCATTGATTGCATTCTTAAACTTGAGAAGCAAGGAGATATGTTTGTTGTTAATAAAGATATTGTTCTTAATTAAGAAAGACCATAATATCATTTCACTTGTTTTGCTGTAGATTGTTTTGTCTGTAAAACGCAACCAATACAACTACAATTACACTCGCCACATGGACTAATTTTGGAATAGGTACAGGATCTCCTGTAGCATAAGAATATAAGCCTCCAAAAGATGTCATCATTATTGAATAAAAATGAAATACTAGCTGTATTTAGAGCCAACTTTCCTTTTAACCAACGTTTTGTAATTGATTATAGAATTTTGTAACTTAAACTGTTATCTATATTACTATAGTCATGATAAAAATATTGCCCATATTTTTCTTATTCATAGCTTGCGCGGCTTCAAATACTGAAGACAATGTGCCCTCTCCGGCATTAAAAAAAATCATTGATAACAAGCACTTTCAAATCGTTTCACAATGGGCCAACCCGCAATATACTGTGGCCACATCACAACTTCAAGGTCTAGGTTTGACATCTTCCAATAGCATTGGAGGCCGTATGGAAATTAGTGGAATCACTAATTATTTAACGATAAAAAACGATAGTATCATTGCCAGTTTGCCCTATTATGGAGCGCGACAAATGAGCAGTGGTTCAGGGAGTATTGATCAAGGCATTCTTATTAAGGGAGCAGCTAAAATTGAAATTGAACAAAAAGGCAATTCCTATATCTTAAAATTCAATATTAATGATAACAACGTAAAAAATGAACACTATACTGTGCGCTTAAAGCTTAATTCTAATCTCTCCAGTATCATTGATATTACGAGCTCACATCGCACCAATATTAGATATGAAGGGCGATTTTCAAAACTTGATACTATCGAGTAAAACACTCAACAGGCTGTGTTCAACCATGCCGTATTGTTCGTACTGGCATCTATTTTTCTATGATCAATTATAAAAATGAGATACGACTAATGAACTACGGTCTCTAATACTTCCCATACCGTATTGGCAACAATTTCATGCCCCGCAACAGTTGGATGGATGCCATCACTTTGATTCAAAGAAGCAATACCACCAACATCTTTTAAAATAAATGGAACAAATTCTAAATCATTGAGTTTTGCCAAATCTGAGAAAATACTTCTAAATTCAGAAGTATAGTCTTGCCCCATATTAGGAGGGAGTTCCATACCTGCCAAAATTATTGTTGCTGAAGGATTTTTATCACGAACTACATCAATAATAGCCTGCAAGTTGGCTCTAGTTTCAGCTAATGGAACGCCACGTAATCCGTCATTAGCACCAAGTTCTAAAATAAAAATATCAATAGCTTGATTAAGCACCCAAGTAATCCTGCTTCTGCCACCAGCTGTGGTTTCTCCACTTAATCCAGAATTCACAACCACGTAATCTAACCCCAACGAATCCACTTTGGCCTGTAATACACCTGGGAAGGCATCATTACTATCATCCAATCCGTATCCTGCCGTTATACTATCCCCAAAGCATAAAATTGTTTTTTTAGAATCGGCAACTTCAACGATTTCATCCGTTTTTGTCGGCTTTTTTGTCTTGAGTTTTTCTTCGGTAGAATTTGAATTTCCACAAGAGTACATGAGTACAGCCATCATAAAATAACAAAATATTAAGAATTTATCTGTGGGTAAATTGTGTCCAATTAAAAACGATTGTATATTTTTAGCCTTGTACATACGATGTGGAATAAATTTAAATTTATATGTCAAAGATATTAAAGATTAATGGGCTAGAAAAAACATATACAAGTGGCTCTAAACAACTCACCGTTCTAAAAAATGTATCATTTGATATAGAAAAGGGGCAAACATTTTCAATTGTTGGTCCTTCAGGAAGTGGTAAAACAACATTGCTTGGCTTATGTGCTGGTTTAGATCAACCTGATCACGGCACTGTAGAATTATGCGGTTATGATTTAAATGCCTTAAATGAAGATGAACGCGCACAATTGAGAAATAAAGAAGTGGGATTCATTTTTCAAAACTTCCAATTATTGCCAACACTTACCGCGCTTGAAAATGTGAGTGTTCCTCTGGAATTACAAGGTGCAAAAGATGCCAAAGCAAAATCTAAAGTACTTTTAGAAAAAGTTGGATTAATAGATCGCATGGATCATTATCCATCTCAATTATCTGGTGGTGAACAACAGCGTGTGGCCTTGGCTAGAGCGTTTTCTAATACACCATCTATATTATTTGCTGATGAACCCACCGGCAATTTGGATGAAGAAACTGGAGAAAAAGTTATAGAATTACTTTTTGAACTTAATAAAGACGCGGGAACAACTTTGGTTATTATTTCTCATGACTTGGATCTCGCCAATAGAACTCAGCAAATACTAAGACTTAAGGGGGGACAAATAATGACTAATGAACCTACATCTATATTTTGAGTAAAAGCACATTCACATCGAAAAGTAATACCGCTTGGCTATTTAAAATGGCTTGGCGTGATGCAAAGGCAAGTAGGGTACGTCTTCTTCTTTTTATGGCCTCTATTATTTTAGGTATTGCCGCTGTAGTGTCAATTCAATTATTTAGCCAGAATTTGAAGGACAACATCCAACGCCAGTCTAAAACGTTAATGGGAGCTGATTTCATTATAGATAGTAGGCAAATGCCTAATGAGCGTGCTCAGCAAATTATTGATTCATTACAACCGGATGCATCAGAGGTCAATTTTGTCTCTATGATTGCTTTCCCTAAGAATGACGGCACTAAATTAGTAAAGGTTAGAGGTATAAAAGGTGAGTTTCCATTTTATGGCACGATCACTACTGAACCAGCTAATGCTGCTTCAAACTATCAAAATACAGGAGGGGCATTAGTAGATGCTACGCTCATGCTACAATATGATATTGAACCAGGAGATTCTATTAAAATAGGTGAAATTATATTACCAATATCAGGAGCTTTAAAAGCCATCCCTGGAAGTACAGCAATTTCTACCTCTGTAGCGCCACCAATCATTATTCCGTTTCGTTATATCCAAGATACCGAACTTTTACAATTTGGTAGTCGTAAGGAATATCAATTTTTTTATAAAGCACCAACTTTAGATCTAGAGCAGTTAGAAGACAGATTAGACCCCATGTTAGATGCCGAAAATTTAGATTTAGATACCCATACCAGTACGAGTAGACGGCTAGGTCGTCGCTATGATAACGTCGCTAAATTTTTAAATTTGGCGGCCTTTATTGCTTTGTTATTAGGTTGTGTTGGCATTGCAAGTTCTGTAAATATATACATCAAGGAAAAATTAAAAGCCGTAGCGGTATTAAAATGTATGGGTGCTACCAGGAGACAAAGCTTCTTGATTTTCCTTATACAAATCTCAGGTATCGGAATCATAGGTGGCATTATTGGAACCAGTATTGGTGTTGGCCTTCAGGAACTATTCCCTTTTATTTTAAAAGAATTTCTGCCTTTTGATGTAGAAGTAAATATTACTGTACAGCCGCTAATTATGGGCGTTCTATTAGGGTTGCTCATGTCCGTTTTGTTCGCTTTACTTCCATTGATGCGTACATGGTATGTTTCACCTTTAGAAGTACTGCGTATAGGAGGTGAGCCCTTAGCAAAACCAAAAAAAGCAAGATTTTTTGTCTTTGTTGTCATTGTTGTCTTTCTATTTTTGTTTTCATTTTGGCTTCTCAAAGATGCTCAGTATGCACTTGCTTTTATCATTGGTATATTGATCACTTTTGCAATTTTATCAGGGATTGCAAAAATGGCCATGAACCTTGTTAAATCTTATTTTCCTAAACGTGCTGTGTTTACAATACGTCAAAGTTTATTGAATTTATTTCGCCCTAATAACCAAACCTTAGTGCTCATAGTGGCCATTGGGCTAGGTACATTTTTAATAAGTACCTTATATTTTACCAAGGATATTTTACTTGCCAAAACGGATACGGGACAAACCTCAGAGGATGCAAACCTCATTACTTTAGATGTGCAAAAGGATCAACTTGAAGATGTGCAACAAACGTTTAGATCTAATGGCTTAAAGGTAATTGACAATACCCCATTAGTGACCATGCGCATGCAAAATATTAAAGGCAAACCAGTGCGTGAAATGCGTCAGGACAGTACTAGGGAGGTTAGGCGATGGTTGTTAAATCACGAATTTAGAACCACATACAGAAAGTCTTTAATAGCATCTGAAGAACTTATTGCCGGTGAGTGGACGGCAAGTCAAAACCCCAATACGCCTATACAAATTTCAATATCAGATAATCTTGCTTTGGACGCAAAACTTGACATTGGAGATAGTGTGATATTTAATGTTCAAGGTGTGCTTATGGAAACTCAAGTTGGAAGTATCCGGAAAGTAGATTGGGGACGCTTGCAACTCAACTTTCTAGTGGTATTCCCTGAAGGCGTTCTAGAAAATGCGCCACAATTTAATGTATTAACAACTTATGCTCCAAGTGAAGAAGATTCTGCCAATTTACAACGTGAATTGGTTTCAAAGTTCCCCAACGTCTCTATTATTGATCTTAGACAAGTTTATAATCTGGTAGATGATATATTAAGTAAGGTGTCATGGATCATTAATTTTATGGCATTCTTTAGTATCCTAACTGGTATCATTGTATTAATAGGTTCTGTACGAAATAGTAAATATCAAAGAATAAAGGAAAGTGTTTTATTGCGAACCTTAGGCGCAAAGAACACACAAATTTTAAAGATATCAGCTTTAGAATATTTGTTTTTAGGTGTATTAGGAAGTTTAGTAGGAATCTTATTAGCTTTAGTAAGCAGTTTACTCTTAGCCATATTGGTATTTAAAGAACCTTTTATACCATCCTTTGTACCAATATTAGTGTTTTTACCAGGTATTTCTATTTTAGTACTCGGAATTGGGTTAAGTAATATTCAAAGTGTTCTGCGGAGTTCTCCTCTAGAGGTATTAAGACGGGAAGGATGATATTACTTTATAAAAAAATTCTATATATGTTTAGGACCTAATTGAAATTGGCTTTAAGCGAATAAAACCAATAGCATCCAGCATTTTTATGATTAGATAAGTTATATCAATCTCGTACCATTTTACGCCAAAATTAGCTCGGCTAGCATGCTTATGATGATTATTGTGATAGCCTTCTCCCATCATTAAGAAATCAAAACGAAAAAGATTTTTACTCGTATTCTTCATCTTAAAATTCACATAACCATAGATATGACCAAACCAGTTTATAATTACACCATGTATAGGTGCCATTAAAAAAGCGATTGGCAGCAGTAACCATTGCCATAAAGCCGTTGTAAAATATGCAAAAAACAAAATGTAAAGCCCTATCCAAAGCACTCTAGAATAACGTGAACTCGCAAACTTATCAAAGCTTTTCCATTGAGGAACATTTTTAGTAAAACGCTGATCTATTTCTATACGCTGTTTATTTATATCTTGATAAATGGTTTTTGTTTTCCACATCATTGCAAATAAATTAGCATCATATGAAGGGGAATGGGGGTCGTTTTCTGTATCTGTATAGGCGTGATGCATTCTGTGCATAATCCCATACCCATAAGCACTTAAATAACTAGATCCTTGAAAGATCCAAGTTAGAACAAAAGTGATACGCTCCATAATTTTAGACATTGTAAATACCTGATGTGCTGCATAGCGATGCAAAAAGAATGATTGAAAAAACAATCCGCCATACCATAACACCAAAATGAAAATTACAATCACCATATCTTTTTTTTTGCAAAGATAATTTGATGGTTGATATGAAACAATGAACCTAAATCAATTAAATGCTGAAGACAGTCGTTTTCTAATTCTACTTAAAGCCTGCGCTGTAATACCTATATAGGAACTAATATATTTTAAAGGAACTACTTTAAGTAGTTCAGGTCGTTCTTTAAATAATTTCATATAACGCTCTTCTGCAGAGAGGTTTAATAAATATTGTTCGCGCTTAGATTTTAATAAAAACAAACGTTCAGCTGTTAATCTGCCCACAAGATTTCCAATTAGAGTAGTTTTATAAACAGCTTGTAAATCCTCATAGGAAATACTCAAAATTGTAGTTTCGGTAAGTGCCTGCAATTCATAAGTCGAAGGTTTTTGCGTTAGAAAAGAATCGTAAGCACTAATGAATTGGTTTTTAAAACTAAAACCAAAAGTGATCTCTTTTTCTGGGTCTTCTTTAGGAATGTATAATCTAACTACGCCAGATTCAATAAAGGATATATGATTTTCTATCGCGTCACGTTTTAAAAATACCGTTTTCTTCGGAATAATTCTGCGCTGTAATTTTGAGGTGAAAAACGCCCAATCTGCATCAGAGATGGTGGCAATATGATCTAAGTAAGTTTTTATCTGTTGCAAATCTTTTTCGGAATAATTGAGAATACGAAGATAAGAATTAGTTGTCTATAGTCAGGCCTTTTGTAGGCATTAGAACATGAAATCAATGGCAGTATTTTTTTAATATATCATTATCCTTTATTAATAAACTTCAAATCTATAAGCACACAAAAGAGCGTAATACTTTACCGTATATGTTTAGGGCCTCTTTAAATTTTATTATAAAATAAAAGCTTTACCTTGAGGGCATTATAAAAAATAATTTAGCACTAACGCATTAAATCACTCTGCATTTTAATTGTAAAGTAAAAAACGGGAATCAATAAAAATTAAAGTTTCTTGTGAATTCAATAGCCATTAAATGTGTATAGTATGCATGTTATAGTTGTTTTCTCCATTAATGGCACTATATTTGCCTAATAATTATTATTAATAATAAATTACATTACAATGAGTAAAGGAACAGTAAAATTTTTCAATGACACTAAAGGATTTGGATTCATCACAGAAGAAGGCGTTGATAAAGATCACTTCGTACACATTTCTGGATTAATCGATGAAATCAGAGAAGGTGATCAAGTTGAATTTGAATTAAAAGAAGGAAACAAAGGATTAAACGCAGTAAACGTAAAAGTTATCTAATATACATCCATATATTTTCAATAAAAAAGCTCTCCTCATTAGGAGGGCTTTTTTTATTGTACAATGGTAGAAAATTATCCATTTAAAAGGAGTAATTTCGCGCCAAATTTAAAATCTAATTATGAAGCGCATACATGAGTATAAGAAATTATTTGGTGTGGAAAAAAATATAGATCTTAAACTACTGAAAAGGAGTTATCGAGATCTGGTAAAAGAATGGCATCCAGATAAGTTTCAAAATGGTGATTCTATGCAGAAAGAGGCCGAAATACAGAGTAGGAAAATTATTGATGGTTATCATTTTTTAGTCAGTATGGCTCCTGAAACTAAGGAGAAAAATTTACCAGCTTATACAGATACTATTACAAATTCTCCAATTTTAGATTATTTTCATAAAGGATTATTGTTAGAGATTACTTTTACTAATGGTGAAACCTATGAATATTTTGGCGTCACTAAACCCATTTATATAAAAATGATAAACGCTGCAAATCTCAATCGTTTTGCAAAACGAAGTATTTATCCAAAATATAACTACAGGAAATCTAAGCGTACATTACAAGAAGCTTAAGCATAAGGATTATATACAATCAAACAGACTTAAATTATTATAATATGGCTACCACTTTTAACGACTTAGGAGTTAATGAATTTTTAGTAAAGGCATTAGAAAATTTAGACATTAAGCATCCCACGCTTATTCAAGAAAAGGTGATTCCTATTGTTCTTAACCAAAAAGAAGATGTTGTTGCTTTAGCAAAAACAGGAACCGGTAAAACAGCTGCTTTTGGCTTACCATTATTACAATTAATTGATGTCGATAAATCAGAAATTCAAGCGGTAATTTTAGCACCAACTAGAGAATTAGGCCAACAAATTTTTACCTATTTAAATGCTTTGGCATCGCATAGCCCTAACATATCTATTGCGTCTATTTGTGGTGGAGTGCCTATAAAATCACAAATAGAACGTTTAAAAGAAAACACGCATATTATTGTTGCCACTCCTGGGCGTTTGGCAGATTTAGTAGAGCGTGAAGCGATCAACATTAAAAACATTGCGTATTTTATTTTGGATGAAGCGGATGAAATGGTCACTGCCTTAAAAGAAGGATTAGATCGTATTATTCAAGAAATTCCAAAAACTAGAAGGACGCTCTTGTTTACAGCCACAATGCCGGGATCTATAAAGCAATTGGTTCAAAATTATATGTCTAAACATGTGGTCCAAATTGAAGCCGATATGGCTGTAATTGGTCATCAAGATATAGCGCATCATTATGTTGTTGTAGCGCC
>JAGSHF010000010.1 GCA_023954685.1 Flavobacteriaceae bacterium
GAATGCGGGTATTTTTATGTGGAGTGTAAAAAGCGTCGTTAACGCTTTTATGAATAACCAACCAGAATTGTATGATTTGTTTGCAAAAGGGGTAGACATATATAATACGGATTTTGAAGATGATTTTATTAGAGATAATTATGCTAAATCGGAAAACATATCGGTAGATTTTGCGATAATGGAGAAAAGCAAAAATGTTTTTGTACTCTCTGCAACTTTTGATTGGAATGATTTGGGGACTTGGGGTAGTTTGTATGATAAATTGGATAAAGATGATGCTAATAATGCCGTGGTTAATTCAAGAGTTTTGACTGAAGATGCATCAGGGAATATGATAAGAACAGAAACAGATAAAATTGTTGTCGTTGATGGTTTGAAAGATTTTATCATAGTAGATAAAAAAGAAGTTTTACTTATCTTTCCAAAAGCGAAGGAACAAGAAATTAAGAAAACCTTGCAAAAGGTAAAAGATAAATTTGGGGAGCATTATGGATAACAAAGACGAGCATAAGTTTAATTTTTCCGAAGAAACTCAAGATAATACTGAAGCTGTTGAGCAGAAGAAAAAGGCTGTGCAAGAAGATGCTAAAGGCCTATTTGTCAGCATAAAAACATTCCTTAAAGAGTTATTGGATTTTAGACAAGACACTGATAGGCAGGCTACAATTGATGCGATTAAAGGTGATATCCCATTTAAAGGCGCAACAGCGTGGATTTTGATTTGTTCAATTTTTGTGGCTTCTGTAGGGCTTAATGCCAATTCAACAGCGGTTGTAATTGGTGCCATGTTAATTTCGCCATTAATGGGGCCAATCTTAGGTATTGGATTATCTGTTGCCATAAATGATATTGACACCTTGAGAAAATCTCTTGTTAATATTGGGGTTATGATTCTGCTTAGTGTTATTACTGCCTTTTTGTTTTTTAAATTTTTTCCATTACAAGAGGAGTCATCTGAACTGTTGGCAAGAACAAAACCAGATATTCGCGATGTACTCATTGCGTTTTTTGGGGGATCAGCATTAATTATTGCCAGAACTAAAAAGGGTACTATTGCTTCGGTTATTTTTGGTGTGGCTATAGCAACCGCATTAATGCCTCCATTATGTACTGTGGGATATGGGTTGGCTGTGGCTTTTGATGATGTAAATAAGGGATTAGGTTATGCCTTTGGAGCTTTGTATTTATTTACGATCAACACCATTTTTATAGCGTTAGCAACGTTTATTGCGCTTAAAGTATTGCGCTTTCCGATGATAAAATATGCCAATTCTAAGCGAAGAAAGCGGATATCTCAATTTGCGACTTTACTAGCTATTTCAGCAATGATCCCGGCTGTTTGGACCTTTGTAGATGTGCTAAGGGAAAGTAATTTTAGTCGTGATGCTAGGCGTTTTGTTCAAGAGGAATTGAAAGGGGTGGAACATGCTGAATACATAAGGAAAAATACAACTTTTAATTATGAGAGCAAAGACGAGTCTTATATCGTTGTAAATTCTTATGGTCTTGCCGAAATTGAAGAGCCAATTGTTAACATGCTGAAAGAACGAATGAAAAGTTATAGTTCATTAAGTACAACAAAGCTGATAATTAATCGGGCTTCGGGAAATTTTGATAGCTTAAATTATTTGGAACAATTAAGGAATCGAGATTCCCTATTTCTAATATCACAGCAAGAAAAAATATCTGGTTTAGAAAACAGGGTAAAAGAGCTCTCGTTATTAGAACATAATTCTATTCCGTTTGAAGAGGTCTCTGAGGAAATTGCAATAAATTATGATAAGATAGAAGAGTTTGGATTTGCTAGCATGCTTAATTCTAATTTTTCCAAGATTGATACCTTATCAGTATTTACGGTGAAATTTAAGGATTCACTGAGTACAGAGGCTTCAAAAAACAGCGATATTAAAAAACTTGAAAAATGGCTTAAGTTTAAGTTTGAATTGGATACGGTAATTGTAAAACGTACTAATTAAACCTAAATTTTATAACGTTTATTGGTTTTCATCAAGGTACATTTTACGTACTTTTTTGAATAAATTGGAAGAGTAAACAAAATCAGTAACAACCTCGTTATCGGTTCTAAAAATAGTTTTGTTTGAACCTTCCCATGCTTTAAGACCGTCTTTAAGAAATACAATTTTTTCTCCTATTTCCATTACAGAATTCATATCATGAGAATTGATTACCGTAGTTATTTGATATTCTGCCGTGATTTCTTGAATTAAATTATCAATTACGATAGCCGTTTTAGGATCTAAACCCGAATTGGGTTCATCACAAAAAAGATACTTTGGATTGTTTACAATAGCCCTTGCAATGGCTACACGTTTTTGCATTCCTCCAGAAGCTTCACTTGGCATTTTATGATGAGCATTCTCTAGATTAACCCTATTTAAAACAAAATCAACTCGATCTTTCATTTCACTTTTACTCTGGGTCGTAAACATTCTTAGTGGAAACATTACGTTTTCGGCAATAGTCATCGAATCGAACAATGCGCTTCCTTGAAAAACCATGCCAATATCGGCACGCAGATCACGTTTTTCGTCTTCAGATAATTGATTGAAATTTTTACCGTCATAAGAAATTGATCCGCCTTCGTATTCAAATAAGCCTAATAGACATTTTAAAAATACCGTTTTTCCAGAGCCACTTTGCCCAATAATCAGATTGGTTTTTCCTTTTTCAAAAGAAGTTGTGATGCCCTTTAAAATATGTGTATCTCCAAAAGATTTATGTAAATCATCTACAATTATCATGAGCCCAATAACATATCAGTTAATATATAATTCAATAATATAATTACAACCGCAGTCCATACAAATGACGTGGTACTGGCTTTACCCACTTCAAGAGCGCCTCCTTTCATATAATAACCGTGAAAAGATGGGATGGTTGCTAAAACAAATGCAAATACAAAAGTCTTTAGAAAGGAATATATGATGTGAAATGGTATAAAATCAGTTTGTAACCCTATAATATAATCATCAATGGACGTATAGCCACCAAAATAACAAGCAGCCATACCGCCAAGAATACCTAAGAACATGCCGATGGCTATGGCAAAAGGATAGAGCATTAAAGCGATTGTTTTAGGAAATACTAAGTAGTTTAGAGAATTAATCCCCATAACTTCTAAAGCATCGATTTGCTCAGTTACGCGCATCGTACCTATACTAGATGTAATGAATGATCCTACTTTACCGGCCATTATTACAGAGGTAAATGTAGGGGCAAACTCCAAAATAACAGATTGCCTTGTGGCAAATCCAACTAAGTATTTCGGAATCAAAGGGTTGCTGATGTTAAGTGCAGTTTGAATGGTAATTACGCCACCAACAAAGAATGAAATAAAAGCAATTATTCCTAATGACCCAATAATAAGATCGTCAATATCTTTGAAGATTAAATGTTTCATGACAGACCATTTGGTCGGCTTTCGAAACATTTCCTTTATCATTAAAAAATAAAGTCCAATATTATGAAGATATGTCATAAGCAATTAAGTTACTGCTAAAGTAAAAAAATATAGCATTTCATTGTTAATTTAATGATTAATTAAAGCCAGAAGCTCTAAAAATCTTATTTTTGAGAATAGAATAAAAATAATAATGATGAAGTATATTTTAGGTCTTTTTGCAATTGTAATAGGTGCCAATGTTTCTATTGCACAGTCTAGCCAATCTAAACCAAAATTAGTAGTAGGTATTGTCGTTGATCAAATGCGATATGATTATTTAACCCGATTTGAAGATGGATTTGGTGAAGGTGGATTTAAACGTATGATGAATGAAGGCTTTAATTGTAAAAACAATCATTATAATTATGTGCCTACGTATACGGGGCCTGGACATGCTTCAATTTATACGGGAACAACTCCAAAGTCTCACGGCATTATTTCAAATAGTTGGTATAATAAATTTGAAAATAAAAGCGTGTATTGTGCTGGGGATGATGAAGTACAATCTGTTGGAACAGCAACCAATGCCGGTCAGATGTCACCGCACAGAATGCTGACTACCAGTTTTGCCGATGAAAATAGGTTATTTACACAGATGCGCGGGAAAACAATAGGGGTTTCTGTAAAAGATCGAGGCGCAATATTACCTGCAGGCCATACAGCAAACGCGGCCTATTGGTTTCAAGGTAAATTAGAGGGTAATTTTATTACAAGCACTCATTATATGACTGAACTGCCTAAATGGGTTGAAAAATACAATGATGGTGATCATGTGTCAAAGTACATGAAAACATGGAGCACATTAGAAAATATAGTTACTTACACTCAAAGTGGCGATGATCTGAATACTTTTGAAGGAGGATTTAAAGGAAAAGAAACTGCTGAATTTCCATATGATTTAAAAAAATTAAGTCCTGAAAATGGTGGATTTGATATTTTAAAAAGCACACCTTATGGAAACAGTATTGTTACGGATTTTGCTATCGCAGCTCTTGAGGGAGAAGCTCTAGGAAAAGATAATCATACCGATGTTTTGGCTGTGAGTTTTTCTAGTACAGATTATATTGGACATAATTTTGGTGTGAATTCTAAAGAGGTTCAGGACACCTACTTACGTTTAGATAGAGACTTAGAGCGTTTCTTTAATGCCTTGGACGACAAAGTTGGGAAAGGAGAATATACCGTATTTTTAACATCCGATCATGGCGCGGTTAATGTCCCGTCGTATTTGCGCAGTGTTAAAATACCTGCGGGATATGTAAATTCTAATGCTCAAAAACAACAGTTTAATAATTTTATGTTTAATACGTATAAATCTACAGAGTTGATTAAAAACGTAAGCAACAATCAAATTTTCTTAGATCATGAAAAAATCAAAGCATTAGGTTTAAATTTAGAAGAAGTAAAAACAGCTATTGTAAATGAAATTGTGAACTATGAAAGTGTTGGGAAGGCCTATACCTCTGCAGCAATTACCACCCTTGGCACTGCAAATGATGTAGAACAATTGGTGCAAAATGGATTTAATCAAAAGCGTTCGGGAGATATTATTTTTGTGAATGATCCAGCTGTAATTACCTACAGTAAAACTGGGTCAACACATGGATCAGGGCTTAATTATGATACGCATGTACCGCTGCTTTTCTTTGGGAAAGGGATTCAAAAAGGAAGTACATTTAAGCCTACTAAAATTGTAGATATCGCACCTACCATTTCCGCTTTATTGGGCATCAGTTTTCCAAACGGTGCTACCGGTGATATTTTGGATTTTGTTATCGATTAATTCTGAAACTTTAATTCATCATTGATCACTTGAATGTAATCAAGAAGTTCGTCTTTACCAATATGTTTTGACGAAGAGGTGATAAAGTAATTAGGCATGTCTTCCCAAGTCTCAAGAAGCACATCCTTATAGTCTGAAACATAATTATCTATGGCCTTAGGTTTTAGTTTATCAGCTTTTGTGAAGATGATAGAGAAAGGAATACCAGTTTTACCAAGCCAAGCCATAAAGTTTAAATCTATAGGTTGAGGTTTGTGTCTAATATCTACCAAGACAAAAGCAGAAACTAGCTGTTCTCGTTCAGCAAAATAAGCGGTAATAAATTTTTGAAAAACCTTTTTATTAGACTTTGATACTCTGGCATAACCATAGCCCGGTAAATCCACCAAATGCCAATTTTTATTAATTAAGAAGTGGTTAATTAGCTGCGTTTTACCTGGCCTGCCTGAAGTTTTTGCTAGACTTTTTCTACTGGTAAGCATGTTGATAAGCGAAGATTTACCTACATTAGACCTTCCAATAAAGGCATATTCAGGCAAATTGGTTTTAGGGCATTTTTCAACACTCTGGTTGCTTACAACAAATTCAGCAGATTTTATTTTCATAGCATTACCTATAATGGAAATCTCGAAACATCGAGATGTTTAAATTAAATATTGAGTACTCAAGTAGATTAAAGATTTCTATCTAAAAGCCATTTATGTAAAATGGAATTAAACTCATCCGGATGCTCCATCATAGCAGCATGACCACATTTATCGATCCAAAACAAATCTGAATCAGGTAAAAGTTCATGAAACTCGTCAGCAACATTAGGTGGTGTAACAATATCATTTTTACCCCAAATAATACATGTTGGCGTATGCATTTTGGGTAAGTCTTTTGCCATATTATGGCGTATTGCACTTTTTGCAATAGCTAGAGTTTTAATAAGCTTATTTCGGTCGTTAACTGTTGCATACACTTCGTCAACTATTTCCTTGGTAGCAACATCAGGATCGTAAAACACTTCTTGTGCTTTTTTCTTTATGACCTCATAGTCACTCCGTTTGGTATATCCGCCGCCCATAGCACTTTCATACAATCCAGAACTGCCAGTAATCACTAAAGCTTTTATGTTTTTAGAATATAATTTTGTATGGTAAAGACCTATATGGCCTCCTAAAGAATTCCCTAGAAGAATAACGTTTTTTAAGCCTTTAAAAGCTATAAATTCGTGCAAATACTTAGAAAAACTCTTAACGTTAGTTTTTAAGAGCGACATGGTATAAACCGGTAGCTCGGGGATGATAATTTTATAGCCATTATTACTAAAATAATCAATGACAGCATCAAAATTGCTTAAACCACCCATGAGGCCATGAAGTACGATTATCGGAGTGCCTTCTCCGGCCTCAATATAATTGTATTCCCCTTCTTTTTTTAAATTATATGCCATCTAAATTTGAGTCAATTCTCTTAGTAGCAAATCTACACAAATTTATTTAACCTATGTAATGCCCATTAACAAAATTAGGCCCTTTAGCTTAGGCGTTAACGAGGTGACTTATTCACATCTTGTTCATTAGTTTATCCTCTTTTTAATTGATTGATATACAGTTGATACAATTTGATTCAAGAGGCTTTTAGTCAAAATTGTGCGTATTTGATAGGATTTTATTAACAAAGTGGTAAATTGTGGTAAATTGTGGTAAAATTTTCATTAGATTTGGAACTTATACATTAAAACAGAATTACGAATCTTGAACGCACTTATAGGATCATATGAATGTAAAGTAGATGCCAAAGGAAGAATGATGCTTCCTGCTGCGCTAAAGCGGCAATTGGCGCCTGTGGTTCAAAGTGGATTTGTGTTAAAGCGCGCTGTTTTTCAGCCATGTTTGGAGTTGTATCCTATGGCAGAATGGGAAGCGTTAATGCAGAAAGTAAATAAGCTAAATCGTTTTAAAAAGAAGAATAACGATTTCATTCGCCGGTTCACGGCAGGTGTAAAAGTTATTGAATTAGACGCCTCTGGACGTCTTTTGGTGCCGAAGGATTTGGTGGTGTTTGCAAATATTCAAAAGGATATCGTGGTGTCTTCTGCCGTGAATATTATTGAAATTTGGGATAAAACAAGCTATGAACAGGCAATTAATGATGCGGCTGATGACTTTGCTGATTTAGCCGAAGAGGTAATGGGACAAGATGACGATGGAGCAGGAATATCATAATCCAGTTTTACTAAAAGAAACTGTAGACGGTTTAAATATAATTGATGATGGTACTTATGTCGATGTCACGTTTGGAGGCGGGGGACATAGTAAAGAAATTCTAACACGCTTAGGGCCTAAGGGTCGATTAATAGCATTTGATCAAGATCAAGACGCTCTTTTAAATAGTATTGATGATAGCAGATTCACGCTGATAAATGAGAATTTCAGGTACGTCAAGCGTTTTTTGAGATTTCATGGTGTGAAGTCAATTGACGGTATTCTTGCAGATTTTGGTGTGTCTTCACATCAGTTTGATGTGGCAGATCGTGGATTTTCTACACGATTTGAAGCTGACCTTGATATGAGAATGAATCAACAGGATGCGTTATCAGCCTTTCATGTGGTTAATGAGTATGATGAAGAGCGCCTCAGGCAGGTGTTTTGGCAATATGGAGAATTGAGGCAGGCTCCGGGTTTGGCACGAACGATTGTTGCAGAACGAAAAAATTCCGAAATAAAGACATCCGATCAGTTAAAGCTTGTGTTGAAAAGGTTTTTACCACCTAGAAAAGAGAATAAAATCTTGGCTCAAATCTACCAAGCGATTCGAATAGAGGTAAATCAAGAAATAGAAGTTTTGAAAGAATTTTTATTGCAAACGCCGGAGATTCTTGCAAAGGGGGGGAGATTGAGCTTTATATCATATCACTCTTTGGAAGATAGGTTAGTGAAGCGTTTTATTAGAAGTGGGTTGTTTGAAGGTGAGCCTGATAAAGATGTTTTTGGAAACGTGAGTGTGCCGCTAAAAAAAATAGGAAAATTAATTGTACCAAATCAAGAGGAAATTAAGTTAAATAATAGGGCGCGTAGCGCAAAATTAAGAATAGCAGAAAAGCTATAGTGCATGAAAAAAAATATTTACAGCGTACTAAGGGGTACATTTTTAATTAGTGACGATTCATTTAAGAATTGGCGACTGATTTTGTTTTTGTCCACTTTGGCTGTAGTTATGATTGCAAGTTCTCATAGTGCTGATAGGAAAGTGCATGAAATAGCAAAACTCAATGAAGAAGTGAAAGAGCTGCGATCGGCGTTTGTAGATGGTCGTGGAAAGCTCATGGAGATAAAAAAAGAATCTACGGTTCGGATGAAGTTAGTTGGTAAGGGAATTTTGCCATCTACGGAGCCGCCAAAAAAAATAAAAGTTAAACCACAAAATTAAAGTTCAGTCTTGGCTATTAATGAGAAAAACATATTAAACCGATTGTATTTTATAGCAGGATGTATGTTCGTCTTCGCTGTTCTTGTTGTGGTTAAGTTAGTCAATATTCAGTTTGTGCATGGCGATGAGTATCGTGATATTGCCGAAAAACGAACCATTCAAAATGTGAAAATACCGGCCAATAGGGGTAATGTGTATTCGGCCGATGGCAGTTTGCTCGCAACATCAATACCTAAGTATGATATTCGCTTTGATGCCTTAGCGCCTACTGCTAAAACTTTTGAAAAATATCTCAAATCATTTTGTGATTCCTTAGCTCAATTTCATGGGAAATCATCCAGTGACTATCAGCAAAAATTCAGAAAAGCTAGAATTAATAAAAACAGGTACGTTTTGTTGGCAAGGGACCTAGGTTATTCAGATTATGTAAGAATGCGAAATTTTCCTTTGCTGAACCTCGGTGCATTTAGGGGTGGTTTGATAGTTGAGCAAAACACCAAACGAGAGCATCCAATGGGTGGTATTGCTGAACGTACTATAGGTTATGAACGTATAGATGAACAGGGTAATGTAACACGACCTGGAATTGATGGTGCGTTCGGAATTAAATATTTACGAGGTACAGATGGTTACCGTTGGAAACAAAAAATAGGAAAAGGACAATGGAAGCCTATTGCTGATTATAATGAGATTGAACCTAAAGATGGTTATGATGTGTATACAACCATAAATGTAAATATGCAGGATATTGCACATCACGCACTATTGGAACAATTAGAGAAATATAAGGCTGAACATGGTTGTGTTGTTGTGATGGATGTTAAAACGGGAGAAGTTAAAGCGATATCCAATCTTGGAAAAAGTGAGTCCGGAAAATATTATGAAAAACGGAACTATGCGGTTTGGGAGAGTCATGAACCAGGTTCTACTTTTAAGTTAATGGCCTTGGCCGTAGCGTTAGATGATAAGGTGATAGATACTAGTGCTATTGTAGATACAGAGAAAGGTGTGCTAACATATTACGGGAAAAAGGTTAGAGATTCTAAGCATGGAGGCTATGGCAAGATATCAGTTGCTAAAGCGTTTGAAGTCTCTTCAAATACTGGGATTGTAAAAGCTATTTATGAAGGTTATAAAGACAAACCAAAACAGTTTGTTCAAGGACTTTATGATATGAATTTAGATGAGAAGCTCAATTTGCCAATTATTGGAGAAGGCGAGCCTATTATTCCTCATCCGGATAATAAGAAACGTTGGAGTGGTATTGCATTACAATGGATGGCCTATGGGTATGGGGTTTCATTTACGCCATTACAAACCTTAGCATTTTATAACGCCATTGCTAATGACGGAGAAATGGTGAAGCCTAGATTTTTAAAAGAAGTTAAAGAATTTGGAAACACTATAGAATCCTTTGATAAGGAGGTGATTAATCCAAGAATTTGTAAACCTGAAACCGTTGCAAAACTACAAGCCTTATTGAAAAATGTAGTTGAGAAAAAACATGGAACGGGTCATGGTTTGTATGCGGAGAATTTTTCTATGGCAGGAAAAACAGGGACGTGTCAAAAGGATTACGCAAATAAAGATAAGTTGAATTATATCTCCTCTTTTGCGGGATACTTTCCGGCTGATAATCCAAAATACTCATGTATTGTAGTGATTCATGAGCCAGATAAGAGTGTAGGTTATTATGGTGCGGATGTGTCTGGACCTGTATTTAAGAAAATTGCTCAAAAAATTTATACAGATACTCCAATCAATGATACGGTAGATGATTTGGATGCTAACGATATTAAAGTTGAAAAAAATTACCAAGCCTATTTTGATATGGCTCAAAAATATAAAACTGTAATGCCAGATTTAAAAGGATTGCCGGCAATGGATGCGGTAACTCTTCTGGAGAATATGGGATTAAAAGTGAAGCTGGTAGGAAGCGGAAAAGTAAAGTCGCAATCTGTGAGTAAAGGGAATAAAGTAAGTAAAAGTCAAACCATAGTTTTAGAATTGTCTTGATTGCATTAAAAAACATATTATATAAGGTCACTTTAAATACTGTTGTAGGTAATACAAACATTAATGTTAATGCGATTCAATTTGATTCGAGAAAAATTAAAAATGATGATGCGTTTGTAGCGGTAAGAGGTTCTGAGGTTGATGGTCACGATTATATTGACGTGGCTATTGATAATGGAGCGACTTCTATTGTTTGTGAAGTGATGCCTAGCAACATACGAGACGGAATCACTTATGCTGTGGTAGATAGTTCTAGTAAATCATTGGCGTTTATGGCATCCAATTATTACGATGATCCATCTGAGAATTTAAAACTTATTGGCGTTACAGGAACTAATGGAAAAACAACTATTGCAACACTTTTATATCAATTATTTAAAAAAGCAGGCTTTAAGGTTGGTTTGTTATCCACAGTGAAAGTTATGGTTGATGAAGAGGAGTATACGGCAACACATACCACACCAGATTCCTTGCAAATTAACAAATATTTGAGCGCCATGAATGATGAAGGTGTTGAATTTTGCTTTATGGAAGTGAGTTCTCATGGCATTCATCAAAATAGAACGAAAGGCCTTCATTTTAAAGGTGGAATTTTCACCAATCTCACTCATGATCATTTAGATTATCATCACACTTTTGCTGAGTATAGAGATGTAAAAAAGACCTTTTTTGACGACCTGCCAAAATCGGCTTTTGCATTAGTGAATATAGATGATAAGAATGGTTTGGTCATGTTGCAAAATACGGTGGCTAAAAAACACACCTATGCTTTAAAGAATTATGCAGATTATAGAGCACAAATTTTAGAGAATCAATTGAATGGTTTGCTTTTGAAAATAAATGACAATGACGTTTGGTCTAAATTAATAGGGAATTTTAATGCTTATAATCTTTTAGCCATATATGGAACGGCTGATTTAATGGGGTTAGAGCGTATTGAGGTGTTGCGTCTGGTTAGTGAATTGGATAGTGTTAGTGGCAGGTTTCAATACTTGATTCTTAATGGCATTACTGCTATAGTAGATTACGCTCATACGCCAGATGCCTTAAAAAATGTATTGGAAACCATAAATAGTATTCGAACTAAAAACGAAAATTTAATCACCGTAGTAGGATGTGGTGGTGACCGTGATAAAACAAAACGGCCTAAGATGGCTCATATTGCTTCAGCATTAAGTTCTAAAGTGATTTTTACAAGTGATAATCCTAGAACAGAAGTCCCTGAATTAATTATTGAAGATATGGAGAAAGGAGTCGAGCCTCAAAATTTCAAAAAAACTATTTCAATAGTAGATAGGAAGCAAGCCATTAAAACGGCGTGTCAATTTGCAGGTCCAAAAGATATAATTCTCATTGCAGGGAAGGGGCATGAAACGTATCAGGAAATTAATGGTGAGCGCTCAGATTTTGATGATTATAAAATTGTCGAAGAATTATTAAAACAATTACAAGAATAATATGCTGTATTATTTATTTGAATATTTAGAAAAAGAATTCCAATTACCTGGGGCATCCTTGATTGATTATATCTCATTTAGAGCGGCCGTTGCTATAATATTGTCTTTGCTAATTTCTACAATATTCGGTAAACGTATCATTCGGTTTTTGCAGAAAAAACAAGTAGGAGAAACAATACGAGATCTTGGGTTGGAAGGGCAGCAAGAAAAAGCTGGTACACCAACAATGGGTGGTATTATAATAATCATGGCTACGCTCATACCAGTTTTACTGGTGGCTAAACTTGATAATATTTACATCATTCTATTATTAGTAACTACGGTATGGATGGGGGTTATTGGATTTATTGATGATTACATTAAAAAATTCAAAAATGACAAAGATGGTTTAAAAGGAAGGTTTAAAGTCCTTGGTCAAGTAGGATTAGGAATTATTGTTGGTGCTACACTTTATTTTCATCAAGATGTAACGATTAAAGAGAAATTACCAATTGTAGAACAACAACACATATTAGAATCAAATCCCAATGCGTCACCTTCAGATATGTTTAAAGCTGAAGCACGCTCTACAAAAACCACAATCCCTTTTGTAAAAGGCAATGAGTTTGATTACACTGATTTGATCACTTGGATTAGTCCTGGTTTAGAAAAATATTCGTGGATCGTATTTATTCTAATCTCTATTATCATTATTACAGCCGTTTCAAATGGCGCAAATTTAACTGATGGGATTGATGGATTAGCGGCAGGGACCTCGGCAATAATAGTGCTCACTTTAGGGATTTTTGCTTGGGTTTCAGGAAATATAATTTTTTCAGATTATCTCAATATAATGTACATCCCAAGGGTTGAAGAAATCACCATTTACATTGCAGCATTTGTGGGTGCACTGATTGGTTTTTTATGGTATAATGCTTATCCAGCTCAAGTCTTTATGGGCGATACAGGGAGTTTAACTATTGGCGGTATAATTGCTGTAATAGCTATTGCGACGCGAAAAGAATGGTTGATTCCATTATTGTGTGGCATTTTTTTAGCAGAGAATTTATCTGTGATAATGCAGGTGAGTTACTTTAAATATACAAGGAAAAAATATGGCGAAGGTAAGCGCATTTTTAAAATGTCGCCATTACATCATCATTACCAAAAGTCAGGTTATCATGAGAGTAAAATTGTAACACGATTCTGGATTGTTGGAATTTTGTTGGCAATTGTCACGATTGTGACTTTAAAAATTAGATAAATGAAGAGGCTTGTCATATTGGGGGGTGGAGAAAGTGGCGTGGGTACGGCTCTTTTAGGAATGAAGAAAGGGTATGACGTTTTTGTCTCGGATAAAGGAAAGATAAAAGAAAAATATAAAGAAGTTCTTATACATAATGAGATTGATTGGGAAGAGCGACAGCATACCGAAGCCAAAATAATAGATGCTGATGTGGTTATGAAAAGCCCCGGAATACCAGATAAAGTTGCTATTGTGCAACTGTTAATTATGAATGGAGTTTCGGTGATTTCAGAAATTGAATTTGCTTCAAAATTTACGGATGCTAACATCATTGGAATAACCGGGAGTAATGGAAAAACCACCACCACCATGTTGGTGCATCATATATTAAAGCAAGCCGATTTAAACGTTGGGATGGCTGGTAATATTGGAGATAGTTTTGCAAAGCAAATCGTGACGCATGATTATGAAAATATCATACTAGAGTTGAGTAGCTATCAGCTGGATGGTATTGTAGATTTTAAACCAAACATTGCGGTTATAACAAACATCACACCAGATCATTTAGATCGATATGACTATAAGTTTGAAAATTATATAGCATCAAAATTTAGAATCACATTAAATCAAACCAAAGAAGATTATTTAATCTATGATGCAGATGATGATGTGATAGTAGATTATTTAAAACAAAACCCAATTGAATCCACATTAATTCCATTTTCTCTAAAAACAGAATTGGAATATGGAACCCATTATACGAATAATAACATTATTGTAAATATTGATAACAGCAAATTAATTATGCCAACTACAAACTTAGCACTTGAAGGAAAACACAACATTAAAAACGCCATGGCAGCCTCAACTGTGGCGCAATTACTAAAAATTAGGAAGAACACGATAAGGGAAAGTCTAGAGAATTTTCAGGGGGCGGAACATCGTTTGGAGAATGTACTTCGTATAAATAAAGTGCAGTATATAAATGACTCTAAAGCAACTAATGTGAATGCTACTTATTTTGCATTAGAAAGTATGGATGCACCTACCGTTTGGATAGTTGGCGGTGAGGATAAAGGAAATAACTACAATGAATTATATCAATTTGTAAACAAAAATGTTAAGGCGATTATTTGCTTAGGCGTTGATAATAAAAAGCTGTTTGAAAGCTTTGGGAATATGGTAGATATTATGGTGGAAACTCAATATATGAGTGAGGCCGTGAAAATAGCATATAAAATAACTGAAGCTGGAGATAATGTACTGTTGTCCCCTGCATGTGCAAGTTTTGATTTATTTGAAAATTATGAAGATCGAGGACGTCAATTTAAAGATTGTGTAAGGAATTTGTAAAATAGAAACGTGAGTCACGAGATAAATGGAAAATATAAAACTTTAATACATGTTACCTTATGATAAAGGAATAACAAATGGAAGCATTATTTAAAAACATAAAGGGAGATCGATTAATATGGGCCATTGCAGCGCTTTTGGCAATATTCTCATTTCTTCCTGTTTATAGTGCTGCTAGTAATTTGGCTTATGTAAGAGGTGATGGAAGTACATTCAATTATTTTGTAAAACACTTTCTTCACTTATTTTTAGGTTTTGCAATTATGTATGGTGTACATCGCATTCCCTATAAGTATTTTAAAGGGTTATCAATTGTACTAATGCCTGTTGTGTTTGTGCTTTTAGTAGTCACCATGTTTCAAGTAAGTGCATCTGAATCTGCGACGAATGCAAGACGATGGATAAGTGTGCCTTTGGTTGGCTCTTTTCAGCCTTCAACCTTGGCATCCGTAGTATTAATGGTTTATGTAGCTCGGTATCTTTCAAAGATAAAAGATAAAGCGGTGACTTTTAAAGAAACTATTTTGCCATTGTGGTTGCCGGTTTTTATAATGCTTGCTTTGATTCTACCGGCCAACTTTTCTACGACTGCAATCATTTTTACTATGGTATTAACACTTACTTTTTTAGGTGGTTATCCAATACGATATTTAGGAATCATTATTGGAACCGGTCTAATTGTGTTGGTGCTTTTTGTGTTAACAGCAAAGGCATTCCCCGAATTAATGCCAAATCGAGTGGACACTTGGATAAGTCGCATTGAAAACTTTTCAAATGCAGAAGATACAGAAGCAGATTATCAAATTGAAAAAGCTAAAATAGCCATTGCCTCTGGGGGTATTCAAGGCGTGGGACCTGGGAAAAGCGTTCAGAAAAACTTTTTACCGCAATCATCATCTGATTTTATTTTTGCCATAATTGTTGAAGAATATGGTTTGGTGGGAGGCATGATATTATTGATATTATACCTGTGGTTGTTGTTTAGAATTGTGATTGTATCCCATAAATCGGATACCATATTTGGAAAACTAGTGGTTGTTGGTGTGGGACTACCAATTGTATTTCAAGCATTGATTAATATGGCCGTGGCCGTAGAGTTATTTCCGGTTACAGGGCAAACCTTACCGTTGATAAGCAGCGGGGGAACATCAATTTGGATGACCTGCTTGGCTATTGGTATCATATTGAGTGTTAGCGCGAAGCGCGAAGAAATTAAGGCAAGAGAAGAACATGAAGATAATCCTCTCGAAATATTAAGTGAAACCTTATAAATGAGTCATTATAAAATCATATTATCTGGAGGCGGTACAGGTGGGCATATTTACCCAGCAATCGCTATTGCCAATGAATTAAAATCACGCTATCCTAAAGCGGAATTTTTGTTTGTTGGTGCTATGGATAAAATGGAGATGGAAAAAGTGCCACAAGCGGGTTATGAAATTGAGGGGTTATGGATTGCTGGAATACAAAGAAAATTGACGTTAAAGAATTTATCGTTCCCTTTTAAATTAATAAGCAGTTTACTTAAGTCTAGGCGTATATTAAATAGGTTTAAGCCAGATGTTGCAATTGGCACTGGGGGCTTTGCAAGTGGACCTTTATTGCAAATGGCAGTTTCTAAAAATATTCCGAGTTTAATTCAGGAGCAGAACTCATATCCAGGAATAACTAATAAAATATTAGCTAAAAAAGCGGATAAAGTTTGTGTTGCCTATGACGATTTGGAACGGTTTTTTCCAAAGCATAAAATTGTAAAAACAGGAAACCCCGTTCGTCAAGATTTGTTGAACATTGGTTCAAAAACAATAGAAGGAAAAGACTTCTATAATGTAAAGCATCATATGGTGACCTTATTAATACTTGGAGGGAGTCTGGGAGCAAGGCGAATTAATGAATTGATTGCATCTAAACTAGAGTTTTTTCAAGCCCATAACGTAGAAGTCATTTGGCAATGCGGAAAATTGTACCATTCTTTTTATAAGCAGTTTGATGGTATGGAAAATGTGCAAGTACACACGTTTTTAAATAGAATGGATATGGCTTATGCCGCCGCCGATATAATTATTTCAAGAGCTGGAGCGAGCTCCGTTTCTGAGCTATGTATTGTTGGTAAGCCTGTCATCTTTATTCCGTCCCCAAATGTTGCCGAAGATCATCAAGCTAAAAATGCAAATGCTGTGGTTGGCAAAGAAGGGGCCGTTATGTTGAAGGAAGAGGAATTGGACTTGAATTTTGAAGATCAATTCTCGCAATTATTACAGTCTAAAGAGCGTCAAGACGTTTTAAGTAAGAATATCAAAAAACTGGCATTAGAAAATGCAACCAGAGATATAGTAAATGAAGTTGAATCTTTATTAAAAGGATGAATTTGAAACAGGTACATAACGTATATTTTATTGGTGTTGGAGGTATTGGTATGAGTGCTATTGCACGGTACTTTATTGCTGCCAATAAAGCGGTTACCGGTTATGATAAAACGCCTTCTGAAATCACAGATAACCTTAAAGAACTTGGTGTAGCCATTCATTTTGAAGACGATATTACTAGAGTAAGCGCTACATTTTTAAACCCTGAAATTACACTTGTGGTATATACACCTGCTGTGCCTTCAAACCATAAAGAGCTTAACTATTTTTTAAATCACAATTTTCAGGTTTTAAAGCGATCGGAAATTCTTGGGCGAATTACAGAAGATACAACTTGTTTGGCAGTTGCAGGAACACATGGAAAAACAACGACAACGAGCATTTTAGGGCATTTGCTCAAAGAGTGCGGTGTTGAAATGACTGCTTTTTTAGGTGGTATTGCTGAAAATTATAATTCTAATCTTATTCAAAACGGGCATAAAGTTACGGTCGTAGAGGCTGATGAATTTGATCGCTCATTTTTAACCTTATCTCCTGATTTTGCATGTATTACATCAATGGATGCCGATCATTTAGATATTTATGGAGAAGCTGGAAATCTTGAAGCGTCTTTTGTCGAGTTTTCTAAAAGACTTAAACCTAATGGAAAGTTATTTGTTAAAAAAGGCTTGCCATTAGCGGGGATTACTTATGCCGTTGATGAAGCAGCAGATTATATGGCAACAAATATTAAAATAGAAAAAGGAACCTATGTGTTTGACGTTAAAACACCTAGTCAAAATATTGAAAACTTACAATTTAACCTACCTGGTAGACATAATTTGTCTAATGCCTTAATAGCACTGGCAATGGCTGTAGAATTTGGATGCGCTCCTTACAGCCTTGTCAGCGCATTGGCAACTTATAAAGGTGTGAAGCGTAGGTTTACTTATCAGATTAAAACTGATAATTTAGTTTTCATAGATGATTATGCGCATCATCCGGCAGAGATAAATGCGGTACATCAGGCCGTTCGTGAGATGTATCCAAATGATAGCGTTTTGGCTATTTTTCAACCTCATTTATTTTCGAGAACAAAAGACTTTGCTGATGAATTTGGTGAAAGTTTGGCGCAATTTGATGAAATTTTGTTGTTAGATATTTATCCGGCAAGAGAAATGCCAATTGAGGGCATAACTTCACCTTGGTTATTGAGTAAAATTGATAACCCAAATAAGAAATATATACAAAAATCCGATTTATTTTTTGAAGTTGAAAAGAGTAAGTCTAAGATTGTTCTTACAATTGGAGCAGGAGATATAGGAGCTGAGGTTCATAATTTAAAAGAAAAATTAAGTATTGCGAGTTAATTGGAATTACATAAAAACCCTTGTTTTACTGGTGTTTACAGCGCTATTATTAGCCTTTTCAACACAGAGAAATAGTGAGCGTTTAGTGTCCAAAATCCACATTAATTTCCTTGGTGATGACAACCTGTTTATTACTCGAGAAACGGTTAATAAATTGTTAATACAAAATAATGAAAGTGTTACGAGCGTCCCCAAAGAAATTTTAGATTTGAATGGTTTAGAGAATGCCTTAAAATCTAATCCAATGATTAAAACGGCAGAAGTCTACTTAACGGTTAGTGGTGAGGTTCAAGCGGATATTAATCAACGTAAACCGATTGCCAGAGTAAGTACAAATGCCGCATATTATATAGATGATTTGGGTGCTTATATGCCTTTATCAAAAAATTATACAGCACGGGTACCTTTGGTAACAGGATTTGTAGAGAAAAATAATTTAGGTTCAATATTTACAATTGCCAACAAAATTGAAAATGATGACTTTTTAAAAAGCCAAATTGTAGAAATACATCAAAATCAAAATTTAAATATGGTTCTAAAAACCAGAATGGCGGATTTTGAAATTGAGTTGGGGGATTTAAAGCATTTGGATAAGAAAATAAACAATTTAAAGGCGTTTTATCAAAAGGCAAAAAAAGATAAAACGTTGAATACATATAGCAAGGTGAATTTGCAATTTGAAAATCAAGTTGTGTGCACAAAAAAGTAAACTATGGAAGGTAGTAGTATTTCAGTAGGTCTAGACATTGGAACCACGAAAATTGTGGCTATGATTGGTCGTAAAAATGATTATGGCAAATTAGAAATTCTGGGTATAGGAAAGTCTAAGAGTTTGGGTGTGCACCGTGGTGTTGTGAATAATATTACACAAACTATTCAATCTATCCAACAGGCCGTTCAAGAAGCAGAAGTTGCTTCAGGAGAAAAAATTGAAGAGGTGACTGTAGGTATTGCAGGACAACACATTAGAAGTTTGCAACATAGTGATTATATTACAAGAGCTAATTCTGATTTGGTGATTGATGATGATGATATTGAACGCTTAATTAATCAGGTGCATAAATTGGTAATGCTTCCTGGAGAAGAAATCATTCATGTTTTACCACAAGAGTATAAAATAGATGGACAAGCCGAAATAAAAGAGCCTATTGGCATGTATGGTGGACGTTTGGAAGCTAATTTTCATGTTGTAGTTGGTCAAGTATCTTCGATTAGAAATATTGGCCGATGTGTGAAAAGTGCAGGTTTGGAGTTGGAAGGTATAACCTTAGAGCCCTTAGCTTCTGCAAATGCAGTACTCAGTCAAGAAGAAAAAGAAGCTGGTGTGGCTTTAATTGATATAGGTGGTGGTACAACGGATGTTGCCATTTTTAGAGATGGAATTATTCGTCATACTGCTGTTATTCCTTTTGGGGGTAATGTAATCACTGAAGACATAAAGGAAGGTTGTTCTATAATTGAAAAACAAGCCGAATTATTGAAAATTAAGTTTGGTTCAGCATGGCCTGGTGAAAATAAGGATAACGAAATTGTGTCTATTCCGGGATTAAGAGGTCGTGAACCGAAAGAAATAACATTAAAAAACCTTTCAAAAATTATTCATGCTCGTGTTGTGGAGATTATTGAACAAGTTTATGTAGAGATAAAAAATTACGGCCACGAAGAGCAAAAGAAAAAGTTAATCGCAGGTATTGTATTAACAGGTGGTGGAAGTCAGTTAAAACACTTAAAGCAATTGGTAGAATACATTACAGGAATGGATACAAGGATTGGATATCCAAATGAACATTTGGCAGGAGATAGCGATGATGATGTTACCAGCCCGTTGTTTGCAACTGCCGTTGGTTTGGTCATGGATGGATTAAAAAGAAAAGAAAAAAGAGTTGCAGAAAAAGTAGCCACAGAAATATTTGAAAGCCAGCAATCGTCTGAAATAGAATCTGAAGCGCCAATTCCTGAGCCTCGAAAAGAACGGAAATCGTTTTTGGATAAGCTCACAGAACGGGTCAAAGATTTTTTAGATAATGCTGAATAACCCTCAAAACAAAGATCAAATTAACCATTGAATAAACCAGTAAAACTAATTATATGAGTAGCAACAAAGATTTTGGTATTACGTTCGATTTACCAAAAAACCAATCCAATGTCATCAAAGTTATAGGCGTTGGTGGAGGTGGTAGCAATGCAATCAACCATATGTTTCAGCAAGGCATAAAAGGTGTTGATTTTGTAATTTGCAATACCGATGCACAAGCACTTCAAAATAGTGGTGTGCCAAATAAAATACAGTTAGGCGTAAGTTTAACAGAAGGATTAGGTGCAGGTGCTAACCCTGATATTGGAGAGCAAGCTGCTATAGAAAGCCTTGAAGATATTAAGCAAATGCTTGATACCAATACTAAAATGATATTCATTACAGCTGGAATGGGTGGTGGTACGGGTACTGGTGCTGCTCCAGTCATCGCTAAAATGGCCAAAGAATTGGATATTCTAACCGTTGGTATTGTTACTATGCCATTTCAGTTTGAAGGCAAACTAAGAAATGCTCAAGCTCAAAAAGGTATTGAAAAATTAAGGAGTCATGTGGATTCTCTTGTTGTAATTAATAATAACAAATTGAGAGAAGTGTATGGAAATTTAGGGTTTAAAGCTGGTTTCTCAAAAGCCGATGAGGTCCTCTCTACAGCTTCAAGAGGTATAGCAGAGGTAATTACACATCACTATACGCAAAATATTGATTTACGTGATGCGAAAACTGTTTTGAGTAACAGTGGAACCGCAATCATGGGATCGTCAACATCTTCTGGAACCAATCGGGCGCAAGAAGCTATAATGAAAGCCTTAGATTCACCACTACTTAATGATAATAAAATTGAAGGAGCCAAAAACGTATTGTTGCTAATTGTTTCGGGATCTCAAGAAATTACTATTGATGAAATAGGAGAAATTAATGATCATATTCAAACTCAAGCTGGTTACGGAGCGAATATAATCATGGGTGTTGGTGAGGATGAATCTCTTGAAGAGGCCATAGCAGTTACAATTATTGCTACTGGGTTCAATATGGATCAACAAGATGAAATCACAAATACAGAAGCAAAGAAAGTTGTTCATGCTTTGGAAGATGAACAAAATGTAGAACAAGATTTAGCACCTGAACGGGAACCTGCAATATTTACTCCAGATATTATTTTGGAAAAGGAAGTTGTGCCTGAAAAAATTGTTCATACGTTGGAAGAAGTAGATTTACCACAAATGGACTTAGTGTCTACTACAGATATGATCAAGCATATGAATGTGGTTTATGATGAAGTTTTGGCAAATGTTTCAACCGATGATTTTATCATTAATGATGTAAAAATTGAGTCAACAGATGTAGAAGATACTCAAGAAGAGCAAACGATGTTAACGTTTGATTTACCACTTACACCGCAGATTGAAATAGAAGAACCAGTTATAGAGGAGCAAGTGATGTTTGACTTGCATGATGATGAAGTTAAAGATATTGCTGTTAATGACTATGTGGAGCTTATCTCGGTTACTGAAGCAAATGAAGAAGGAGAGACGCGTTATGTACTTGACGATTATATGACACAGGAGTCAGCTATGAATGAACCTGAACAAAAGCAAGAATTGGCCATTGATATTGAGGAAGAAATAGTTTTTGAGAAAAAGATCGTTGAAGAAACTCAGTTTGAAGAGCCTCAAGAAAGCGAAATTGATCCAATGAACAGTCCAATCTCTGAGTTGTTAATACAGCGTGCTGATGAAAGACGTAAAAAAATGAAAGAATTTAATTATAAATTCAATACCTCTAAAATAGATGAAATTGAAAAAGAACCAGCATACAAGCGTCAAGGCATAGATTTAGATGATGCTCAGCATTCATCTGAAAATAATGCCTCACGTATGTCTATTGGTTTAGATGATAATGATGATATACAGTTGCGAAGTAACAACTCATTTTTACACGATAACGTAGATTAATAGCAAGTCAACATTTAGTGTCCTATTACTTCGCAGTAACCCGAAAATTCACTTTGAATTTTCGGGTTTTTTCTACTAACTTCGCAATTAAATTAAAGAAGGATGAGTTTACAACAAAACATAATGAATGCCTTAAAAACTGCTATGAAAGCTAAAGACCAAACAGCGTTAACTGCTTTAAGAGCTGTAAAATCTGCAATTTTATTAGCGCAAACCGAAAGTGGGGATAAGGCTGCATTGACGGAAGAGCAAGAGCTGAAAATTCTTCAAAAATTAGTAAAACAACGTAAGGATAGTGCCGCTATTTTTCAATCTCAGGATAGAATTGATTTGGTAGGCCCAGAATTAGCTGAGGCAGAAGTAATTGCTCAGTTTTTACCTGAAGCATTAACCGATGAAGCCATAGAAAAAGTGGTCATCACCATCATTGATAGCGTTGGTGCGGTTGGAATGAAAGATATGGGTAAAGTGATGGGTTTAGTGAGTAAGGAATTGGCGGGAAAAGCTGATGGTAAGACTATTTCACAAATTGTAAAATCTAAACTTTCATAGATATTTAATAACACACCTGTTTTAACAGGACTTTATGGCCTCGTAGTTCAACTGGATAGAATATCAGATTTCGGCTCTGAGGGTTGGGGGTTCGAATCCCTTCGAGGTCACTTAATTAAAATGCAATGTCTTTATTTATAGGATGTTGCATTTTTTTTTGTGCCCTATTCTAGTCTGTATTTAATCCGACTTATTAATTATTAGAGATTTTAGTCTTATTTATGAAGTTGCACTTGTTCAAACTAATACTAGTGGACGCATTGTAATACCTGGTAATTTTGTGGTTTATTGGTTAGAATTAGGGGTAAGGCGACCAAAATAGATATAAGTAAATTATTTAAATTGCCACTCCTGTCTATGAGAACTTTTTATTGCTAGAGAATTTTTTTCAGGACATTTTCATACATAGTGCTTAGTCTTGAAAGTCAAATAAATGTGCATGACTGTTTGATAAGATATAGTTAGTCAAGTCCTTTAAAATTTGACTAGTCCTTCATTAAAACGGCTAAAACTTGTCTTTTAGAGCTGACTTCTAATTTATTAAAAATGTTCACATTATGCCTTTTTAATGTTGAGAGTGAAATGCCCAGTTGATTGGCCATTTCCTGGTCGGTGAGTCGTTGATCGTAAAGGTCAATAATTTCACTTTCACGATTCGTAATTTTTACTTTGTTAGATATGGATAAAGACTCTCGATTGCTAGCGTGTTTGTTAATAAGGCCTTCAAGTCTAGGGCAGTAAAACATGTAAGTTTCGTATAAGCCCCTATACTGCATGAGTGGCAGAATCTTTAAAATATCTATGATTGCAAGATGCGCTGCGTTTTTATTTCCAATTGACAGATATAAGCAGCATTCTATTAACTTGCTTTCAGTTAAATACCTTTTGTTGTTTCCTTTAGACAATTGGTCTATCAGTTCTTTTAAAAGATTTTTAGGAAATTCCGATGGATTTGAAAGTAATATTCTAAGTTTACCTAGAATAGTTGAATAGGATTCGCTTAGAATTACCTTAGGATCGACATGACTGTTTTGAGCCCAAATTAAGGCTTCAGCTTTATGGTTAGATTTAAAAAATAGTTCAGCCCGCAAAGCTTCAAGATATGGTGCTAAAAATCCATTGCCATATATGATGTATTGCTCAATTTCAGAATCGAGATATTCAATCGCTTGCCTCTTTTTTCCTATGGCAAACAAGACGCTGGCATACAAGGTGGAAAAGCTCATTCCAATAATACCAATGGTATTTTCTTTAAATTCTAAGACCTTTTTAAGAACCTTTTCTGCCGATTTATATTCTGCTCTATTAAAATAATATTCACCAATAAAACTAGAAGCATTTACAATTCCTTCGATATTAGTTTTTTCCTCAGAAAGCGCTAAAAGAGCCCGTGAATAGTCATACTGATTACGCTGTTTTGCTTCAAGGCGAGATATATAACAAAGCCCCAATAAAACTTGAGATTTTATGATGCGCTCATTTGTTAAAGCCAAAGTACTGATGCCATGTGCATAGGCTTCTTCACTCCTCCCAAGAGACTGTAGGCCCCCTATTTTAAATATGTGCATGTACCCCAAAGCAAACAAATTTTTAGTTTTATCGGTTTCAATGTGATTTGATTCATTTAATGCATCATTAAACATAGCATGACTATAACTTGAATAAGCTTTTAGCGCATAATATTCGCTCGTAAGATGCCTAGGGATGTGCTTATATTTAATTTTACTAATCTTTTCAGCCATGCTAAAGGTGTCACCTTTGAAAATATCAAGCCATGCCAAATTTATTTGATACTCGACATCCGAAAGTAAATCGCTATGTTGAATTGATTTAAATAGTTCCTGAAGACTATACAAATCTGAATTATTAAAACAAGCTAGTCGATATTGTAAAAAGGACTGATATTCTAAACCTTCTATTTTAAATGCCTTACTTATCTCGTATGCTGTAGCATAAGCCTTCTTATCTATATAATATTTGGTAGTTCTTTTTTGGAGTTTCGTTAGCTCTACTAGTATGTCCGTTGGAATATGTTGGTTAATAATATCTTGACAAAAATGATGCAACCTAAAATGTTGAATCTCGCCATCAATTTGGATGAGGATTATAGGGGAGCCTAATAATTGATCCAGGATTTTGTCATCTCCCATAATGGTTCTACATAGTTCTGAATCAAACATGTCTAATGATGCTAATAGATAAATGTATTCAGGCTTTTCAAATTCATATATAGCATTCCTTATTAATTCTATTGTAGATTGTGATCTCAGTCCTTCACGCTGCATTAAGGAAATATTGATGCCAGCTATCCATCCTTCTTGATATTCATCGTCATTGTAAATAGAAGAGTTTTTTAAATTTTTCTTAAACTCTAAATACTCTTGAGTAGAAAATTGAAGTTCTTTTGGTTCAATCGTTGTTAATAGCGGAATAATTTGCCAATCTCTAACGCCTGGTATCCGCGCCCTTGAGCTAATTAAAAGTCTTATAGATTGGCCACAACGTTTTATCATGTTCCAAACAAATTCGAGTACATCTTGGTCTGTGATTAAATGAAAATCATCCAAAACAATGAGCTCTTTTTTACTCCAATTTTCAATATCAATTAGGAACTGCTCTTTTATTCTACTTGAATCTTGTAGGCGATTTGCTTTTAAAATGGCGATAGTGGATTTTAATGTAATGCCAGCATTATTTAAAGTTTGCGACAGATGGATTAAAAATGTGGTCAGACTATTTTCGTTACTACTTATTGAAAACCATACGGGTTTGTTAGCTTTAGTATTGCAAATTTCAACCATTAAGCTTGTTTTACCATAACCGGATGGAGCATGAATGAATACATGCCTATCAATTAAAGCGCTATTTATTTTTTTTACAAGATCTCTGCGTGGTACATGATCCTTGGTTAGCTGAGGTGCAGTTGTTTTGGCAAGAGAGAATTGAACAGAATTCATGTTATACTATTAGTAAATAAGAATTATAAAAATACACCTTTTTTACACCTTATTGAGTGGCGAACTATAAATTAATTGATTAACTTGCTACTTGGGGTGCTACATTAATTTTTTTCTACAAAGCGATTTTGATTTTTTCATATAAAGTTGTGAAAGAAGGAACTTAAAAGACGATACATTTTTTAACTCACGATATTTAAACCAAAACATAATTAAATGAAAACTTTATCTAAATCACTACTCTTTTTCTTTGCTCTATTGAGTGTATCACAAGGCATTACTGCGCAAGAAGCCGAAAAGGAATTAAAGTTCGACGCCTTAGAATGGCGATTTATAGGTCCAATAACTGGTAACCGTGGCTCGGTTGTTTTGGGGCATCCCACAGAACCATACACCTTTTATCACGGCGCTAGCAATGGCTTGTGGAAAACTGAAGATGCTGGGACGTATTGGGAACCAGTAGGTGATAAAGATTTTAAATATGGTAGTATCGGTGCTATGGAAATATCGGAGTCAAACCCAGAAATCATGTATGTAGGAACTGGTGAGCCACAAATGCGCAGCAATGTAAGTTGGGGAGATGGTGTCTATAAATCTGTAGATGGCGGTGAAAATTGGACTCATATTGGTTTAAAAGATTCAAAGCACATATCTCAAGTGCGAATTCACCCAACAAATCCTGATATAGTTTATGTTGGAGCTTATGGTCACGCATTTGGTCCTAACAAAGAACGTGGTGTTTTTAAAACTATTGATGGTGGAAAAACTTGGACAAAAGTATTGTATAAAAGTGATAAAGCGGGTGTGATTGATTTAGTAATGAATCCTTCAAATCCAGAAGAGCTATTCGCTACCATTTGGGAATTTGAACGAAAAGCCTGGGGACCAAAAACAGGTGGACCAGATAGCGGTATGTGGAAATCTGTAGACGGTGGTGAAAATTGGACTGAAATCACCTATAACAATGGATTACCTGAAGGTGGGCGCGGTCGTACGGGATTTACCATGTCCGCAGCCAATGCCACAAAAGTATATGCCTTAATAGATTCTGAAACAAAAGCTGGTTTATATGCATCAAATGATTTAGGAGAGAATTGGGAATTTGTATCTGATAATTTTCAAATTATTGGTAGACCATTCTATTACAGTCATATTTATGCTAGTCCGCACGACGCTAATGAGCTTTGGTCGCCAAACAACCGAATGTTTATGTCAAAAGATGGTGGAAAAACTTGGATATTAGACCCAGGAATCAAGGACGATTTTCATGATGTTTGGATCGACAATAAAGACCCAAACCGTATGATTGTCTCCAATGATGGCGGATGTCAAGTAAGTATGACTGGTGGAAAAACATGGTCTAGCCAACACAGTCAGAAAAACTCTCAGTTTTATAGAGTTAATGTAGATAATGACTTCCCCTACAACGTATATGGCAGTGGACAAGACATAGTAGCATATAAAATGCCAAGTGCCTCACGTTGGGGTGGAATTTCTCGTAATGAAACTACAATTATTGGAAACGGAGAAATTAGTAGTGTAATTCCAAATCCTGAGGATAATAACATAGTGTACAATATTTCAGGTGGTGCCCCTATGGGAAGTGGCGCACCATTCTCTGTAAATAATATTGCTACAGGACAAAACGAAGTTCGTTCCGTATGGCCCTTCCCATTATTTGGATTAAATGGACATGATTTAAAATATAGATTTAGTTGGGATACGCCATATTTTGTGTCACCACACGACTCTAAAACCATTTATCTCGGAGGTAATGTCTTATTTAAAACTACAGATGAAGGTTTAAATTGGCAAGCTATAAGCCCAGATTTAACCAACGACATTAAAGATAGACAGCTAATTACGGGAACCCCTTGGTTATCTGAATATTTTGGTCAAGAAATTTATAGTACCATAAAACGTGTTGCAGAATCACCTGTAAAGCAGGGCGTGATTTGGTCTGGATCGGATGATGGAAAAGTATATATTACAAAAGATGGCGGTGGAAATTGGGAAGATATAAGCATCATTGAAGGTGTTCCAGAATTCTCTCAGGTATATGAAGTTGAACCTTCGCCACATGATGCGGCTACGGCTTATGTTGTGTTTTCAAATTTTAACACCTATGATGATTATAAGCCATACATTTTTAAAACTACAGATTATGGCAAATCTTGGACCAATTTAACGGCCAATTTTCCACAAGGCGAAATTACAAGAACGATTAGAGAAGATAAAGTTCGTAAAGGATTGTTGTTTGTAGGTACAGAAACGGGGATGTATTACTCCTTAAATGACGGGCAAAGTTGGGATAAACTAAAAGCAAATCTTCCGGCTGTTCCTGTGGTTGATGCGGTAATTAAAGATAATGATTTAGTAATTGCTACCAACGGTCGTGGTTTCTGGATTATGGATGACATTACCCCGCTTAGAAACAAGTCTGCTGAAGTTGATGCTAAATCGGTTCACCTATATCCTATTCCAAACCACACGCGATTTGGATATAATTGGTGGATGGATTATTTGCCTGGTGGTGACCCAGGAGACAAAAAGAATTACTTTGTACAAAATATGCGCCCAGGCATGACTTTTTACGAAATTGGATTTAATCCAATTAACGGAGAAAGAAAACGAAAATTTATAGATGCAGGAGATCCTAAACCTTTGGGGGCTGTTATGTATTTTAAATTGGAAAATGAACCAAAGGAAATTAGTTTGGCTATTTTAGATAAAAACGGGAATGAAATAAGAAATTATACGAAAGACCACATGAGTTTGAATTACGGCGCAAATGATGGTTTTAATACAGGCTTGAATAAATTTGTATGGGACATGCGAATTAACCGTGTAACGAGCGTGCCTAAAAGGCCTGCAACAGCTATTGCCCCAATTGTTGCGCCTGGTAAGTTTACTGCAAAGTTGACTGTAGATGGTGTTGTTGAAACTCAGGATTTTGAAATTTTCATGAACCCAAAAGAAACGTATACACAGCAACAAGCAGATGACAAATTTGCTTTTTGGATGGATATGTATAACGCCGCAGAAGGTGCTACACAAAAGGTCATTACAGCTTTAAAACTTAAAGAAGACATGGCTTCAAAACTTGAAGCTTTTAAAAAGAGTGGTGCTTCTGCCGGAAATATAAAAAAGGCAGAACAACAATTAGAGGTGCTTAGTAATATGGTAACAGCTTATGAAGGTGCATACGTTTCTACCGGTCGTACTATGGCTGAGGTCATTAATCTACCTGCTACACTCTTATTTAAACTGTCTTTTATGAGTGGCATTTTAGATCATTCTGAAGGGCCTGTGACCCAAAGTATGAAAACGGAGTTTCAACTCGTAGTTGAAGCTGCCAAAGCTGCTGATGAAAAATTTAATTCAGAAATTAAAAAAGAGCGTGATAAATTGGATAAAATTTTAAATTAATTTAATGAAAAATACAATTGCTCTTATCATTCTTTTGTTTTGGACATTTCAAATAAATGCCCAAGAAAATGAGAATGAAAAAGAAGAATTGAGTAATGAAGAAATGGCTGAAAAGCTGGCTAATCCTAATGCCGCAATAGGGACTTTTAATACGTTTACTGATTTTTATACCTATAAAGGAGATTTACCTGGTGCGAATGATCAAAACGCGTTAAGTTTTACCATTCAACCTTCGTTACCTAAGCCAAACTTTGTAGGGAAACAAATGCTATTTTTTAGACCTTCAATCCCTATTTTATTTAACCCCAAACTTTATGACCCCCTTAATGAGAATTTTGACAACGGTGGTATTAACTTAGGAGATATTGGCTATGATCTGGCCTTAGGAGGCACGACAGAAAAAGGGCTATTGTATCTTTTTGGAATGAGTGGTACCATACCAACTGCCACCGATTCTAGAATAAGAGGGCAATGGACGCTGGGACCAGAATTAGTTTTAGGCTTAGTGACTAAAAAAATTATTTTTGGTGGTTTAGTATCCCAAAGATGGGACCTAGAAAGTGGTCCCGTTAAGACAAGTGTATTGGGTGGTCAGTATTTTTATGCTATTCCTTTAACTAAAGGTAATGTCATAGGTGCGGGTCCCAGTTGGAGTTATAATTGGAATACCGAAGATGTTACCTTTCCAATAGGTACAGGCTGGACTAAGACCACTAAAGTTGGTAAAACACCCTTTAAGTTTGGATTTCAAGTCATGTATTATATCGCGCAACCGAATCCTTTTGGGCCGCAATGGCAGTTAAGAATTCAATTAACTCCTGTTCTAAAACTTCCTTGGTAAAACAAAAAACAACGAGCATTATGAAAAACTGTTACCTATTTATTTTTATGCTATGTTTGGTTTTTAGCTGTTCTGAAAAAACAAAAAAAGAATTAAAACCTTCAGATGGTTACGATGTGGTAATTCTAAACGGCCGGGTAATGGACCCGGAAACCAATTTTGATGGTATTCGAAATGTTGGAATTAAAGATGGACGAATTATTTCAATTACTGAGGCTGAGATTTCAGGAAAAGAAATTATAGATGCTAGAGGTCATGTAGTGGCTCCTGGTTTTATTGATTATGAACAGCATGGCCTTGATCCTTTTGGAATAAAAGTTAATTTACGTGATGGCGTTACTACACAAATGGATTTTGAAGTAGGTGCTTTAAATATACCTGAATGGTATGAAAAGCGATCAGGGAAATTTTTGCCATTGAGCGTGAGCATATTGGCGTGCATCCA
>JAGSHF010000049.1 GCA_023954685.1 Flavobacteriaceae bacterium
AAATAATTTGGTCGGCATTATGAACCGAAAGTTAGAAGCTAAGTCAAGTATTTCAGAATAACATCGCGGGATAGAGCAGTAGGTAGCTCGTCGGGCTCATAACCCGAAGGTCACTGGTTCGAGTCCAGTTCCCGCTACTAGAAAAGACAAGCCTTTCAAGAAATTGAAAGGCTTTTTTTATGGGTAAAATAAAATATTGGTAAATCAAATAGTTCTTTATTTGTCATTAAATAGGATAACTTAGTGACTTTTCTCTTATGCTATGATCCTTTTAGGAACCTGTTGCGTTAAGATAGAAAGTTATTTGGATTAGTTGATAAGCTCTGTTTCTGATATGCCTAAAGCATTATATAAACGAGCATAGGCATTTAAAAATTTAATTTGTAATGAATTAGTTTTCAATGCCACCTCTATCAACTTTTGTTCTCTTGAATTTATAAGGAACAATGAACTCTCACCAAGTTCAAATTTTCGCTCTTCTGCGGTTAACATTGTTTTATAATTTGTCAAAAGACCGTCAATAATACTATTTTGCTTTTGCAATGACGATAGCTCTGCATTAACTGCTATAATTTTATTTTGAATCGCAAGTGAAGTCGCTGCGCGATCAAAACTTGCATCTTGTAATTTTAAGTTTGCCAATTGTACATCTCCTCGTTCTTTTCTTAAAAATATTGGAATACTAAAATTGACAGCTGCCTTATAATTGGCTGTGTTAAAACTATTGAGTTGATCGCCATTTTGAGTAAGAAAATTGTATTGAAAATCCAATTTAGGCAGAAGTTTGTTTCTTTTTAAAGAACGCTCTATTTCAATTCTATTGACTTTAGCATCAATACTTCTCAATTTGGGGTGGTTTGCAAGCATTATTGAATCATTCGTAATGCCTTCTAAGTACAATGAGCTAGAAATGATAGTGTCATCAGGCATGATTGGCATTATGTTTTCTTCTATTTCTAATGGTACATTATTAAACCACAAAAAATTACTGGCTTTTAAAGATGCTTTTCTTGTTTTTAGTTTCGCCGCTTCAAGATTCAGCTTTCTATTCTGGAAGGACATTTTAGCTTCGGTAGAATCTATTGCAGCTTTATCCCCTAATTCTACACTTCGTTTTACACCTTCAAAACGCAGCTTTGCGTTGTCTAGAAAGCTTGCATAGATTTGTTGCTCATTATTAGCTTCTACCCACTCAAAGTAAGCCGTACTGGCATCAAAAATCAGGTTGTTCACTAAAAGGTCTCTTTGTGCTGTGGTTTGATCTACGAAGAAACGTGCTTTTTTAAGCATTGCCATGCGCTCATTAATTAAAAAACCTTGAGCTAAAGAAAAAGAAATACCAGCACTATATAGACCACCATCTGGAACAACTAGGTTTGGATTCAAGAACGCTCCTGTATTCTCTTCAAAATTGGCCTTAAACTCAATGCCGTACCAAGTTGGAATTTTAAACGTTGCATTAAGCAGATCATAATATTCTGTGTTTTTGATTTTTTTACGATCATAATCTACTTCAATTTTTGGATCAAACCCACCACGTGACTTGAGTAAGCTGGCCTCTCCAACACTGAGTTGTAAATTAGCCTGTTTCAATAAAGGATGCTGCTGTTTTACATAACCTAAGTATACTTCAAAAGAAAGTACTTGTTCTAATCCTTTTATATCAATTTGAGCTAATCCGTCTTTCGCAAAAGCGAACAATATCATAGCTAACATATATTTAATTAGTGTATTCATTTACTTTGTAACTTTAGCTGTTCTTGCGCCTTCAGGTGTATAATAATTTGGCGGGAAACCATTAAGTTGTCTCCACAGTTCATACCAAATTGGAACATCTTCAAGCAATGCAATTGTTTTTGCCCCAGAGCCTATACGTATGTTTTCTGGCCACGCTTCGGCATCTTTATCAGGCGCTATCAATATTCGGAATTTGCCATTAGCATTTATGAATCTTTCAATGGCAACGACTTTACCTGAGTAGGTTCCTAAAGAAGCTCCAGGCCAACCGCTAAAAATGATTGCCGGCCATCCATCAAACTGAACACGTACACTCTCATCTAGATGCAACAAAGGCAAATCTATTGGGTCAACATAAGTTTCAACAGCTAAATCATAATCTGCTGGCATTATTCCAACGATTTTTTCACCTTCTTTAAAAGTCTCGCCTATACCACCTTTTATGGCTTTATTAATATACCCGTTTTGTGGTGCTGTGATATACATCATAGCGTTTCGCATCTCGTAATTGGTAGACTTGTTATCTAGTTTACTTACCTCTACTTGTGCCTCATATTGGCTGGACTCTGCAGTAAATCGATCACTGCTTGCCTTAGCTATTTTATCTGCATACGATGCAGCAATGCGACTTATCTCAACTTGTGCATTTATCACCTCATTGCGAGCAGCAAGTAATTTATTTTCTTGTGAGATAAGCTTAGCTTCAGTCTCTTGCAATTTTAATCGCTTTTCTTCAACATCCGTCATGGCTTTTAATCCTTCACTTTGTAAAGTTTGTGTTCTATTAAATTGACGTTCTGCAATGTTCTTATTGGTTTTAGCCGCTTGAAAATCAATACTATCACTTTTTACTTTAAAACCAGATTGAATTAATTTGTTTTCAGCTTGCTGAAGCTTAAGGAGTCGTTCTCTATTCAGTGCCGTAATCTGGTTTTGTAAGGCAGCAATTTTTCCTTGATACGACATGACAGAACGATTTTTAACATCACGTTGCAGTTTGGTTCTTTCAACTAATTGCGGATCCTGATATTCATTTTTTATTTCAGAAATAAAGAGAACAGTGTCTCCTTTTTTTACAAAATCACCTTCTTTTACAAACCAACTTTCAATACGTCCAGGAATAGGAGACTGTATGGTTTGTGGTCGCTGGTCTGGTGTTAATGTAGTTAAATATCCACTGCCAGAGACATTCTGTGTCCAAGGGAGAAACAGTATGATAACACCTACAATAGCAAATGCCAGTAAGAATCTATTAAAGATTTTAAAGTGCTTCGTTTTAAACGCTTTTCCATAGGACTTGTATTCATCAAGCGTCACTTTTTTATTAAGTTGGTTGTGCGAGATATTAAGCATTGCGTTCTATATTTAAAGTTCCTTTTGATAGTTTAATCGTTTGTGAACATTTGCTTTTCCAAAGCGGATTAACTGATGATACCACAATAGCCCAAGGTTGAGATTCGTGCGTAAGATATTCAGTAATACTTTTTGCCTCATCGTACTCTAAATGCTCTAAAGGCTCTTTTAGTAAAAGTAATTTTGGACGATGTACAATGGCGCGAGCCAATACTATACGTTTTGCGACCGTATGTGGAATTTGCTGTCCTTGTGGATACAACATTGTATTCAAGCCGTTGGGTTGTGATTTAATGAAAGGCAGTAATTTCAAATTTTTGAGCACTTCATTTAATCGTTCTCTCGAAATACTTGGATCGTTGAAGGTTATATTTTCCAAGATGCTTCCTTCAAAAGTTTGCTGCTCAGGTAATACTTGACCTACTTGACTCCGGTAGCGATTAGGCCAGATTCCTTTAATAGAATTGTCATTCACATAGAGCGTACCACTCGAAGGAATGATAATTCCTGATAAAAGTTTGAGTAGTATCGTTTTACCAGAGCCCGAAGCGCCATCTAATAATATTCTATCATTTTGTGTTATTGATAGGTCTACATTATTTAAAATACTAAAACCTTCTGGTGTAACATAATTTACTTTTTCAAGTTCGACGTTCAATGCTTGTTCTGTTGCAAACGGATCAATACCTTCTTGAGATTCAATCTCTTTATCTACAATTTGACCTATTTTTTCTAAAGAGGTTAATACATCATAAAAGGTTTCTAATCCTTTGATCAGTTTTTCAACTGAGCTTATCACCAAAAGAATAATAATCTCTGCAGCAACAAACTGCCCAATATTCATTTGTTGATTTAGTACCAGTAATCCCCCAATAAGCAGAAGTCCAGCCGTTACTAAAATCTTAAACCCAATCATTTGTATAAACTGTAATAGGAGCACCTTAAAATGCCCTTCTCGCGCTTCTAAATACTCGGCAGTTAGCTTGTCATTGCGTTGCATCGCTAAACTGGTGTTGCCAGAAAGCTTAAAGTTAACTAATGACCGAGCAATTTCTTGTATCCAATGCGCTACTTTGTATTTACTCTTGGATTCTTTGAGACTGGTCTCTAATCCTTTTTTTGCAGTAAACCTAAAGACGATATATATCAATACAATCAATAATAATCCATAAATAATGAAAAAGGGATGATAGAACGAGAGTAACATAATGCCAAATATGATTTGCAGAACTGCCGCAGGAGAATCAATAAGTATTTTTGATAACCCTTTTTGAACTGTAAGAGTGTCAAAAAAACGATTCGCCAATTCAGGAGCATAACTGTTTTGAAGTTCACTAGATTTGATCTTTGGAAAGCGATAGACAAATTCAAAAGACGCCCGCAAAAATATCTTTTGTTGAATATTCTCTAAAATGCGTATTTGCATGATCTGTAATCCACCTTGAAAGGCCACTCCCAGAGTTACAAGAGCGACAAGTACAATCCAGGATGAGGATAATTGGGCGCCTTGTATAAGGTTTATAATAGCTTGTATTCCTAAAGGTAGCGATAAGGCTACCAAGCCGGCAAATACAGCGTAGTAAAATATGTGATTAATATCACGCTTATCGAGTTGTAATAGCCCGATAAAACGTTGCCAAGGAGACATAATTTTTTTCATTCAATCTGTAATTAAATGTGTAAGTTGTAAGTCCTTTTATGGAGACATACTGTATATTGTTTTTGAAAATCACTGCTTTCTTTGAATTGAAAACAGGGTCTGATATGCATAGTACGTTTATGCTATATCTGGTGGTGGGATGGGAATATCCTTGATAAGATCTTTTAGACTTAAAACAAGACTTTGAGAATTTTTAAGTGATACATAGTAGAAAGCGATATGACCAAAAGGTGGATTTTGAAATTCTACTTTCTCGTCTTTGGAATCTTCTTGTTGATTATCAGTCTCATTAGAATCTTTTTCAATGTTTATATCAACGTATTCAATGTCTTGCTTGTCGATACAAACTAGCGATTCCAAGACTGGTTGAATCGTCATAGTACAAACCACTAACACGATGGTAAGAAGCCTTATTAGGGATGTTATATTGTAATTCAATTCGCTCATTATTTGGTGATGGTTTTAAAAACTAAATCGGTGTAAAACCGCACGATGTTATTTTTACCCTCTTCAAAATCTGTTAATGATGGAAGGTGTTGCGCAAAGTAACGTTGATGGTGAGCACCTTCTATAACAGTAGATATTAACATATGAGGAAATTCATATGTTGGATTAATTTCCAAAACAATATCACTAACGCGTTTTACCACACGCTTATAAGTTTTGTAATACCCCTTTTCATTTTCTTTATCAATGTCCTTTGTGTAGTAGGCTTTTGAAGACTCTGAAATGATAATCTTAGCCAGAGTTATTTCGTTGATATATGAAAAAGCATCATCTTCGGTAACTTCTTTTGTAAGAAGTGCAATGCCGTTCTTTAACCTGTCTGAAGGGTTTGTCACATTCAAAGTGGTAAATACTAATTTATATTCTATCCAACTCCAGTACCAATTTATTAAATACACCAATAAGGCATGTTTACTTTCAAAATAGCGATACACAGAGCTTTCATTAGAGCCAATCGCTAAGCCTAGCTTTTTAAAGGTAAACCCTTCAAAGCCAAGTTCATTTATCATCTCTATACTTTTAGAAACAATTTTGCGACCGAGTTCCGAAGATTCTGGATTCTTCGTATAAAGAAATTCGCTAATTGTAATATTTATTCTTAGGTTTTCCATAGTTTAACATTACAAATATAATAGTATTACTATTAATATATAATAGTTTAACATTTAATTTTGAATATTACCGCTTATATCCTCTGACTTATTTATTTAGGAAATGTTAAATTGTATGATAAAATCATAAAGATTACTAACTTGTCCAAAAATCCCTCTATTTACTTTTGAAACAGAATATAAAAAAAATATCCCTAGCCGTCACCGTGATTTTGTGCGCGCTGTTATTTGTGACGAGTTCTTCTTCTAGAAAGAAAACTGAAGCCATCAAACCGCTAATAACTGAGGTGCCCGAAGTAAGTCCTACGCTGACAATTGAAAGACATCCTTATGAATACACTAAAAATGTTCAGTTTAAGTTAGATTCATTATTAAAACGGATTAACAAAAGAAATGATTTCCATGGTGCGATTTTAGTCGCAAAAGATGATAAAGTGGTCTATCAGAATGAAATAGGATACGCAGATTTTAGAAAGAAAACACCAATTAATGAAGCATCGGCATTCCAATTGGCATCTGTAAGTAAACAGTTTACGGCTGCCGCTATCATGTTATTGAGAGAGCAAGGTGAAATTAGCCTATCCGATTCTGTAAATATGTATTATCCAAATTTCCCTTTTGAAGGTGTTACTATTGAAAACCTTTTAAACCATACAGCAGGATTACCAAAATATTTTTGGGTGGCTGAGCATGAATGGCAGCAAAAAAAAGCACCCACTAATAGTGAAATGATGACATTATTAGAATCAAGTAAAGTGCAACGGTTCTTCAAACCAGGACGTAATTTTGATTATTCTAACACCAATTATATCGTACTGGCATCTATTGTAGAAAAAGTTTCTGGAACTTCTTTTAGTTCTTTTTTAAGGACAAATATTTTTGAACCACTACAAATGAGAGATTCATATGTATATAGTTTTGAAAATGATAGTATTAAGGAGAATCAATTAGAAGGGTACCGGTTATATCGAGGGTGGCGGCATCTCAAAATTAGTAGTACCATAAATGATGCTATTGTTGGCGATAAAAATGTATATACCACGATTGAAGATTTGTATAAGTGGACGATAGGCTTAAATTCTGAAAAACTACTGTCTAAAGAATCATTAGGTCTTATGTACTCAAAAGGAAAAACAATTTATGGAAGAGAAGTACCATATGGTTTTGGATTTAGAATTGATACTAAGGGAGAAAAAAGCATCTACCATAACGGAAAATGGAATGGTTTTAGCACTGGACTTACAAGATATCTGGAAGATGATTTAGTCGTTATCGTTTTAGAGCACACGAGCTATAAGGATATGAAGGCACTTAATAGAAAAATAAAGAAAATCGTTTCTGAAAATTTTGGTGCATAACTTTGCCATAGAAAGTGGACGATATGTCATCTTGTAATTGTTTTAAATTTCAAAGTATCCTAGATTAACAATAGCCTCTAAATAAATTAGAGGTTTTTTTGTTCGTAACATTTTATCTAACTTTAAACTCACCAGTAGGATTAGAGAATTCCGTAATTAATTTAATTTTTGAATGCATAAAACAAGTTGTATTATTTGGATGCTTCTATTATATGTGCTTAATATTCAGGCACAAATAATAACGCCTGCTGATGCTGTTTTAAATTCTTGGAAGCAACACCAAGAAATGGAGGATTCATCGATTTTCAAAGAAATGCCTTGGCGGTCTATAGGTCCAATATCACAGGGGGGAAGAGTTGAAAGTATCCTTGGTGTTCCCGGAGATGTTTCAACCATGTATGTGGGCATTGGATCTGGAGGTGTTTGGAAAACTGAAAATGGAGGTGCTACTTGGAAACCTATTTTTGATGATCAGCCAACGATGGCTATTGGTGATATTGAAGTAAATCCAGAAAACCCCAATTTAATTTGGGTTGGAACAGGAGAATCGTTGCTTTCTAAAACATCTTTTCCCGGCGTGGGTGTATTTAAATCGGAAGATGCGGGTGAGACCTGGCAGCATATGGGCTTAACGGATTCTCATCACATTATGAGAATTGCCATTGATCCTAAAGATGAACAAACTGTTTATGTTGCGGCAATGGGACATAACATTGCACCTAATACTGAAAGGGGTATTTTTAAAACTACCGATGGCGGACAAACTTGGAAGAAGATTTTATTTGTCAATGACCAAACCGGAGCGTCGGATGTTATTGTGAGTCCAACGAATAGTAATCACGTTTTTGCGGCCATGTGGAATAGAAATGACGGTAGTTATAGTGGTATTTATAAAAGTATAGATGGGGGTGAAACTTGGAGAAAATCAACTTTAGGATTTTTAAATGGAGCACACACGGGAATTATTGGGTTGGATATAGCAAGAACTAATAATAGTTATATATATGCTGTTGTTGATAACAGAGAAGCTGTTATTGAAAATGGTAGAGAAAGAGGAGTCATTGGTTGTGAAGTGTATCTTTCTAAAGATTTTGGAGATACATGGCAGAAAACTCATAATGAACCCTTATATATTTATGCTGGTCATGGTTGGTCCTTTGGAGATATCAAAGTATCGCCAACAAATGAAAATGAAATATATGTTTTAGGGGTAACGCTACAAAAGTCAGTGGATGGTGGAAAAACATTTGAAGAAGTTAGGGGTGAGATAACGCATCTCGTTGAAAATGACAGTAAGATTTTACACTTAGATATGCACGACTTGTGGATAGATCCTAAACAACCTAAAAGATTATTATTAGGGAATGATGGTGGTATTTTTACAACTTATGATGACGGAAAAGAATGGGTGCATCATAATAACTTACCGATAGCTGAATTTTATACCATTTCTATTGATAATCACGATCCTAACATTGTCTATGGTGGTACACAAGATAATTCATCTTTATATGGTCCATTGGATAATGATACTAATAGAAACAGGAAAGATCCCTGGGATTTTGTTTGGTTAGATAGATGGTCTGGCGGTGACGGTTTTGAAACGTTTAGTGATCCAACTAATCCTGATGTCGTGTTTTTTGAAAGCCAAGGTGGTGGAATGGTAAGAAAGAACCGTAAAACTAATGCATCTGTTTGGATACAACCGAATAGTGAAGATAAAGAAAAGCCAAATCGTTTCAATTGGCATGCGCCTTTTTCATCATCAATACATGCTCCTGATGTTATCTACAGCGCAGGAAATAAAGTGTTTAAATCTTTGAATAAAGGCGATAATTGGGAAGCAATTAGTCCCGATTTATTTGTTGAATATTCGAAAAATAATCTTGGTGGTGTTCTTACGGTTTTGGAAGAATCGCCTTTAAATTCAGAATTACTTATTGCTGGAGGAAATAATGCCGAAATATTTTTAACAACGGATGCCGGTAAAAATTGGATGAATGCGAACAAAGATTTGCCTTCTCATTTAAAATTGACAAGTATTGTACCTTCAAAATTTTACAAAGACAGGGTTTATATTACATTGAATGATTATAATCATGATGACGCTACATCACAAGTATATGTGTCCAATGATTTGTGTAAAACGTGGCAATTAATTTCTAATAATTTACCAATTGAAGCCACACATATAATAGCTGAGGACCTTGAAGATGAAGATATACTGTATTTAGGTACAGATTTGGGTGTTTATGTTTCCATAGATGCTGGTCAATTTTGGATGTCACTCAGTAAAAAATTACCTCCAATTGCAACTCAAGATTTATTGATTCATCCCGAAAGAGATGAATTAGTAATCGCAACCCATGGGCGTAGTATGTATGCCATCGATGTTAGACCAATACGCCTATTGGAGACCTTACAGAATGGGCAAAAATCATACATATTACCAATAAAATTAGCAAGATCGCCTAGAGCAAGACATGCTTCAGGTGACTGGGATATGGAAACTTCACATCCAGCAAACTTTACATTTTACCTGCCTAAAAAAGAAAATGTTGAGATCATAATAAAAGATAAAGACGGCAGTGATGTTTGGTCGTTCTCTGAATCTTATGATGAAGGTTTTCATACGGCGCGTTGGGATATGATTAAAGAAGCATCAAGAACAGGAAAAAGTGCTTATTTTAGAGGGACTACTTTTTATAAGGCTGGTAGATATGAAGTTTCTGTAAAAATTGGGACTTCAAATTTTAAAGAAGAATTAATAATAGAACCTTATTTGGCAAAGCAAAAGTGATGAAAAAACAACCAGGAATTTTTAATGATGTTATTGGCCCAATTATGCGTGGCCCTTCTAGCTCACATACCGCGGCGTCTTGGCGTGCTGCTAAAATGAGTATGGATTTGTTGAACGAGCCTTTAAAAAAAGCAATCGTTGATTTTGATAAAGATGGGGCATGGGCGCCTAATTATAGAGCACAAGGGACAACAGTAGGCATTGATGGTGGATTGTTAGGGTTAGATATGGCAGATGATAGAATGAAAATTACGGAACAAGTTGCAAATGAAATGGGTATTTCTATTAACTATGAGATTAATTCCTTTAAAACAAAACATGTTAATACCGTACGGTTAAAGCTGGAAGGAACTCAAGGCAATACCGTTCAAGTGCTAGCTGCTTCTTTAGGCGGCGGTTCTTTTGAAATTCAAAACATAGATGGTTTTGAAGTCAGTATGTGCGGCGATTATTATGAGTTATTGCTTTTTAATAGTAGTAGTGTTCCTTTTCCAGAAAACCTAAAATCCATCTTTCCTTTAAACAATGGTATTGTAGAATCTGTCAATGATGATAAGCGACTTATCAATATAAAATTATCTAAAGCTATTGCTGCTGAAGCAATCAACATATTAAATAATACGAATACTTTTGAAAAGATAATTACGATCAATCCTGTCATGCCAGTCATTTCTGGAAATGAAATAGAACTCCCTTTTTCGTCTGTAGAATCAATGCTAAAATATGCTGAAAAAGAAGATCTGGATTTGGCCACAATTGGTTTGCTTTATGAGCAGCACCAAAGTGGTTTGCCAGAAGATGAGGTCGTGGATAAAATGAAATACATTGTTGGTGTCATTGAGAGTAGTATAAAAACTGGATTAGCTGGTACCGTGTATGCTGATCGTATTTTGCCACAACAATCCCACTTAATTGATAAAGCCGACAAGCGCGGTAAGATTCTTCAGAACTCTATTATCAATAGAATCATAGCCAATGTATCTGCAATTATGGAATCAAAAAGTGCTATGGAAGTTGTGGTTGCAAATCCAACTGCTGGTTCTTGTGGAACTGTGGGTGGTGTTTTAAGAGCTGTGGCCGATGACATAGATGCTACGGATGACGAATTAATTCAAGCTTATTTTGCGACTGGAGTGATTGGTGCTTATTTTGCCATGGGGCCTGGGTTTTCTGCTGAAGAACATGGATGTCAAGTTGAATGTGGTGCCTCTGCAGGTATGGCCGCAGCCGGAATAGTTCAGCTATTTGGCGGAACAGCACGACAAGCTGTTGATGCTGGGTCTATGGCCATTCAAAATATGATTGGACTGGTTTGTGATCCCATTGCAGATCGTGTCGAGGCCCCATGCTTAGGTAAGAATGTAAGTGCTGCAGTTAATGCGCTTTCTTCTGCAACCATGTCTACAGCAGGATATAATGCATTGATCCCATTAAATGAAGTTATTGAAACTGTTTCTTCAGTGAGCAGTCAAATGCCAACCTGTGTAAAATGCACAGGCAAAGGCGGACTTGCAATAACTAAAACAGCTTGCATGTTGAAAGAAAAATTGGCATCAAAGACATCACCTTTTGTGAAGTGATTCAGGCTTTGCCATAAAGCATGTTTGCGGCTCAAATAACTAAAAATGTATGACTTAGATAAGTCATACGCACTAATGAAGTGTATAGAAAACCATATTTCATTATCGTATTTACATTAACGAGACATGGTCTTAAGATACTTACTGTTTTATGCCTGGTAAGTTTTTAGGCTTTTTGGTTTGCCAATGAAAGGTTTCTGCTTTCTTAGATTCAGGAGCAATTTCATCTAAGGTATTGGCATCATATACCACACCATTTTTAACCACATATTTTAGGGTGTTGGTGTTGCGTAAATTATCCAATGGATTTTTGTCCATAATTAAAATATCTGCGATCTTACCTTTTTCGATGCTACCCAAATCATTATCTAATCCCAGTGCTTCAACACCTTTAATTGTTGCTATTTTTAAGGCATCGTGATTTTTCATACCGCCACTAGCAACAGCCCAAAGTTCCCAATGAAATCCTAGACCTTGCAACTGTCCATGACTTCCAACACCCCCAATACCATCGGCTTCAATTAAATCTTTCATGAATTCAGCATGCTTTTTAAAGACATGTTCTTCATCCATAAACCAACCTGGTCTTCGTCTTGATTTTTGGGCCAATTCAGCGTAAGGTGTGAAGTATTGTAATTTTTGATCGTGATACGGATTCTCTCTAGAGTAAAAATAATTTTCGGCCCAGGGCCCACCGTAAGACACCAATAAGGTAGGTGTTACGGCCATTTTGGATTCGGCTACCGTTTTTATGACATCTTCATAAATAGGATAAATAGGGAAGGAGTGTTCATGTCCCGGATATCCGTCAATGAGGTTGACCATATTTTGTTTAAAATCTAAGCCACCTTCAGTAGTTGGCATTAGTTTGAGTTCTTTTGCAGCTTTAATCACCCATTGGCGCTGTTGTCTATTCCCAACCAAATACATTTTAATACTTTTGGTATTATAGTATTCGCTGTATTGTTTAAGCACATCCTTGGCGTGATCTAAACTTTCAATTTTATAGCCCCAAAAACCTACACCGGGTCCGGTGCTGTATACTCGTGGTCCATGAATCATACCCGCTTCCACCATATCAGAATAGGTTAGAACATCGGTTGTTGCTGTTTGTGGATCTCTCGTTGTAGTAACACCATAGGCCAAGTTGGCGGAATATATCCAAACTTGATTTTTATGTATGCCCCAGTTAGGCCACATGTGGGCATGGGTATCCACAAAACCAGGAGTAATCGTTTTTCCTGAAACGTCTATAACTGTTGCATCATTTGGTATTGAAAAACTTCCGGATGCGCCAACATTTATGATGCGGTTGTTTTCTATGAGTACATCACCATTTTCAATCAGTTCATTGCCATTCATGGTAATGATTCGTCCACCTTTCAGAAGCGTTTTTCCTTTTGGGATTGCCCGTTGATATGACACTTTTATTTTGTATTCTTCGGCTTTAAACTTAGGCGTTACTTTCTTTTTATCATCCTTCTTTTTTGTGGAATCGGTTTTCTTTTTAGCAGCTTTTTTTTCGTTCTTTTTAGCCAAGGCTAAACTGTCTGTAAATGCTTTGCCTCCTAACAAATCATAAGCAAAATGACTAGCCCCGAGTGACCAATGTACTTTCTTGCTATCGTTAGACCAAGCTGGGAATTCTCCACCCATTACGGTTAATTTAGTTGCAGGGAAAGCAGCATTTTCAGCTTTTGCTAAAGAAATTGTAGGTGTGCTTCCAACCATAGGAATGATGACAGAATAAATATCATTATTAATTTTGGCTAAAGCATGTGTACCATCAGGCGATATTTTTATTTCACTAGGGCGCGACGCCGTATTGTTTTCTCTCCAACCTTCTTCAGCAGTAGGAAGTGCGCCATGCTCATGTGCTTCACCAAAAACATCTGAAGAACCGTAGGTTTTAATTCCGGTTAGTTTGAGATGTTCCTTTTCATCGCTACCATCCCAACGTATGGAAATTAGCCCTTTGCTCCTGTGATTTAAATAAATTCTGTCGTTAATTTTTGTAAAATGTGGAAGACTTCTGCCTTTGGCTTTGTCCATAATACTAATTGTACCTCCATCTGTTGGAATCCAAGCAATTTCATTTATGCTTCGACGTGCTGAACCTCCAATGGCATCTGTATAGGTTTGTTTACTGCCTTGAGTAAAAGCAATGCGGCTGGAATTATATGACCAAGAGGGAGCACTGTAGATACCGGGCACTTGAGTGAGTTGCGTTAAATTTGACCCCGAAGCACTTACTTTGAAGATATGTCCGCCGTCCATATTCCAGGTTACAAAAGCAATGTGTTTTCCGTCAGGAGACCAGGCGGGTTGCGCCTCGGTAAAGTCATGTGTGGTTAAACGTTTTGGTGTACCATCAGGAAGATCCATAATGTATAATCGGTTCAACGCGGTGAAGGTTAATTTACGCCCATCGGGTGATGGTACAGCGTTACGAATCTGTGTTACAAAAGCTTCATTAGCGTCATCAATAGGGTATTTAAAAGAGACCATAGGACCCAAGTCTAATGCGACATCAACACTGAAAGGAATTTCAGTAGCCTGGTTGCTTTCAATGGAAATAGAATATATTTTACCACCATAAGACGCAATAATATTTTTGCTATCTGGTGTGAATGCCATGGCAGGAAGTACACCAAGCGGGGCGATAGATTCTTGCTCGTCACGCTGCACAGGATAAGCCAACCAACGCTCATCGCCATTTTTTAAATTACGAAGTACAAGTCCGGTTTCATTTTCAAATCGACTACCATAAACCATCCAACTGCCGTCATTTGATAGTGTTGGCGTAAATGCGGAGCCGTAGCGTGACGTAATGGTTTCTGTATCCCCATCCTCACGATCAAAACTTAAAATTTGATATTGAGGTAATTGTGCATTGTAATTCCAAGCGCCTCGTCTTGAAGAAAAGTATATGAGTTTACCGTCAGCACTAAAGGCTGGATCAATGAGTTTTCTATTTTTTGGCTCTGCGAGAATATTAGATCCTGAGCCGCCATCTTTATGAATGATAAACGGTTTAATGTTTCTTCTGCCACGCGTTCCAACGATGTATAAGCCGTCGGGGCTCCAATCGGCTGAGACATGATATTTATTTTTGTCTTTGGTGAGCTGCTTGTCTTCTTTAGTGTTTAAATCCATGGTCCAAACATTGTCAGAACCACTTTTATCAGAAATATAAACAATAGATTTTCCGTCAGGACTGTAACGTGGATGCACATCGTAAGGCATACCTTCTGTAATTTTTGTGGCTTTTCCACCTGTTATAGGAATCGTGTACAGGTCGCCCATCATATCAAAAATAATAGTCTTGCCGTCAGGATGCACGTCAAGGGATATCCATGTCCCGCGCTCCGTTGTAAAATTAACTTTACGTTCGGGTTCTAGAGGGAGTTCTTTAGTTGCTTTTTTGAGGGAATCTGGTTTTTTATCAGAATCCTCCTGAGCAAAAATGGAATTTAATAGAAAACACGAGATTAGGGCAAAACAAAATCTTAAATGAACTTTCATTGTGAAGGTGTTGGTTAATAGTATTATGAATTACTAAATGTAGTAAATATATGTGAATTAAAGTTTAACATATTTATTCAGAAAATCTTATGAGAATTTAAGAATGTAATGGTGATAGGAACCTTTTAATTAAGATATTATTCGTTATATTTGATAAGTCATAACGCTTAAAGATGATTTCAGTAGAACAGGCCATTCAAATTGTAAAGAAGCACAGTAAAACAAGTGTCATAAGAGAAACAATTCCTGTTTCTGAAGCTTTGGGATATACCCTAGTTTCTGATATTGTTTCACCGATTAATATGCCGCCTTTTCGGCAATCAGCTATGGATGGGTATGCTTTGAATATTCATGATAATTTAGTTTACACTGTTGTTGGGGAGGTGAAAGCTGGTGACGGACATGAGCCATCTTTAAATCCTGGTGAAGCCGTTAGGATTTTCACAGGGGCGCCTGTACCTGAAACTGCAAATGCAGTAATTATGCAGGAGAAAACAACTGTTGAAAACGCCAAGTTGACAACAGATGAATTAATTGCTTTAAATGCTAATATTCGACCACTTGGTGAGCAGGTTTTAAAAGGAGATGATGCTTTAAATAAAGGGACTAAACTTACGCCTGCTGCTCTGGCATATTTAACGTCACTAGGGATAACCGAAGTGGGTGTTTACAAAAAGCCATCAATAGCCATTGTTGTTACAGGAAATGAATTGGCGAAGGCAGGTCAAGATTTGCAATACGGTCAGATTTATGAAAGCAACGCGGTCATGCTGAATACCGCCTTGCGTAAATCGGGATATACCAATGTTTCATTGCATAAGGTTGAAGACGATTATCAACGAACATATAGTTTATTGAAACGCGTGATTCAAGATCATGATGTGGTATTGGTATCTGGAGGAATTTCAGTTGGCGATTACGATTTTGTAGGAAAGGCTTTAAAGGAATTAGGTGTTCAAGAGCTTTTTTATAAAGTGAAACAAAAACCAGGGAAGCCATTGTTCTTTGGAGAAATGGAAGGTAAAATTATTTTTGCCTTACCAGGGAACCCTGCTGCAGCATTGAGCTGTTTTTATATGTATGTGCTATTAGCTCTGGAACGTATTTCTGGTAATGAAGGATTTTCATTGCCAAAACTCAAAGCTAAATCAAATTCTAATTTTATAAAAAAAGGAGATCGCGGACAGTTTTTAAAGGCCGTATATAACGGCGGAAGTGTAAATATTTTAGAAGGACAAAATTCATCGATGTTGCATACGTTTGCACTAGCAAATGCTATGGTAGTTTTGGATGAAAAGGATGGTTCGGTTCGTGAAAATGATATGCTTGACGTGATTTTACTTCCAATATAGTAATATTATGAATTATAAAATAAAAAGCCGTATCTGGATTGAAGTAGATGGACATATTCTATTAGGTGAAGGTCGCGTTCATTTGCTAAAGGCTATAGAAGAAACCGGATCTTTATCGAAAGCAGCCAAATTATTGGGCATGTCATACAAAAAAGCGTGGTCACTAATAGATGCGGTAAATAAACGTGCCGAAAAACCAGTGACAACAACAAGTATTGGAGGTAAGGGCGGTGGCGGTGCATCATTAACGGCATATGGTAAATCGCTGGTTGAAACCTTTGAAACCATAAATGAAAACTGTTGGAAATTCCTAGATGCGCAAATCAAAAATTCCAAATTAAAATGATATTGGATTTAGATCATATTTGGTATTTCCTATTGCTATTGCCGATAGTTGCATTTCTATATGCTAGTGTTGGTCATGGTGGAGCTAGTGGGTATTTAGCTTTGATGGCTCTATTTTCCTTTGCCCCAGAAACGATGAAACCTACAGCTTTATTATTGAATTTGTTCGTTGCAGGGATAGCGTTTTATCATTATTTCAAAGCGGGTTATTTTAATAAAAAGTTGTTTTTATCGTTCGCAGTGGCATCAATCCCGTTAGCATTTGTTGGCGGAATGATAGAAATTGAAGCTTCAATCTATAAGAAAATATTAGCCGTTTTATTACTATTTGCTATTCTGAAAATGTTGAATGCTTTTGGAAAGGGAAATGGAAAAATTAAATCCGTTAAGCTATGGCAAGGCCTAGTTGTTGGTGGTGTTATTGGATTTTTATCTGGACTAATTGGAATTGGTGGTGGTGTCATTTTAACGCCAATAATATTACTGTTGCATTGGGGAAAAATGAAAGAAGCCGCAGCAGTATCTGCGCTGTTTATATGGGTGAACTCGGCTGCTGGATTAATCGGACAAGTATCGAGTGGTGTGGAAATTTCGTCGCAATCATTTGTTTTGGTTGGCGTGGCGTTAGTTGGAGGGTTTTTTGGCAGTTATTACGGAAGCAGAAAGTTTAATAATAAAATGTTGAGATACCTATTGGCCTTTGTTTTAATCATCGCTTCTGTAAAATTAATTTTTGTATAAATGAATGCAGATAACAACATAACGGGCATCATTTTGGCAGGAGGCAAAAGTACAAGAATGGGTACTGATAAAGGTTTGCTAAAAATTGAGAACAAAACATTTGTGGCGTGTGTGATTGATGCTGTAAAGCCTTTAGTTGATGATATAATTATTGTGAGCGACAATCCGGATTATGATCAATTTGGTTTTAAAAGAATTGATGATATCATTAAAGAAGCTGGCCCGGTTGCAGGTTTGTATGCAGGGTTGAAACATTCAAAAACTGATGATAACCTAGTGTTGAGTTGTGATGTGCCGATGATTTCTACAGAAGTTTTAGGTCAACTATTAAAACCAGAATTTTACAGTTATGAAGTAGTTCAAATTCAGAGTAACGGTAAGACGATGCCGCTAATTGCACGTTATAAAAAAGATTGTTTGACTACATGTTATAATTTATTGATGCAAGGAGAACGGCGACTTCGACTTGCAGTAAGTCAGTTTAATACCAAGTCAGTCTTAATAGACGAGAAACATAGTGATGTTGTGAAAAATGTAAATACAAAAGAAGATTTAGAGACTATAAATTATGATATTGAACGTTAAATATTTCGGACTTATTGCGGAGTTAACCACTCGAGAAGAAGAAGTTCTTGAGTTTTCTGGATCAACGATCTTTGATTTTTTAGAAGTGTTGAATGCAAAATATCCTGAATTAATGAATACAAATTTTCAAGTTGCACAAGAGCATGAAATCGTATCAAAAGAAACGCAAATTTCAGGAAAAGAAATAGCATTATTACCTCCGTTTTCAGGAGGGTAGATTATGGAAAGATATAACAGACATATAATTTTATCGGATATTGGTCAAGTTGGTCAAGACCGATTGTGCAACGCCAAAGTATTAGTCGTTGGGGCTGGTGGTTTA
>JAGSHF010000056.1 GCA_023954685.1 Flavobacteriaceae bacterium
GCGGTTTTTCATTTCAAGTTGGAGCTGGCCCGAAGTTCCATGAGAGTATTACAGATTTTTCTGCAGTTATAAGAGTCATTAAGACGTTCTAAAAGGTTCAATTTAAATATGATAAACACATATAAATTTTACAGCTAAACGGTAAAAATATAATGTTTAAATCATTTAACTTAAAATCTCACCTTTCATAGAATAAAAACGGTTTGATTGATCTTTTTTTTTTAAACTTGCTATCACCTAAAAAATTAATACGACTTAGACATCGATAATTGTAATTGCTTAGTGAATGTTTAAGATAGTATTACGTGGCTAGATTATAGAACGCAATGAGAGAATTTATAAAAAAGTATGAAATTTGGATATTTTTAGTTCTTTGTCCCATAGTCAATGTATTTTTTGTACAAGCAAGAATTGATGGTCATGTAAGTAGCAGCGTATATAATACGGGTCGTTTCTGTATTTTGTTGTTTATACTAATTTGCCTAATAAAATACACTAGAGGAAATAGAGGCATAATAGACTTATTTAGACCCATGTTAAATTGGAAGGTTCATCCAAAATGGTTTTTATTATGTTTAGTTTTTCCAACCTCAATAGCACTTATAACATTGTTATTAAAAGCGTTCTATAATGAAGTTGAATACTCCACGTTTATTGATTTTAGAAGTTCAACTTTTAGAGGTTATATAGCTCAGTTCGTTTGGGCTTTCCTTGGAGAAGTTGTGTGGGTGAGTTACTGTATTCGTGAATTATCAAAAATCATAAAACCATTCTATGCAGGTCAAATTATTGCTGTATTTTGGACCCTATGGTTTATTCCAATAATTCTCCTTGGAGAAGGAATATTGCCGGAAATACCAATAATTCCAGCATACGTCTTCATGATGGGAATTGCCGGTATGTGTGCCTTTATTTACATGCATACTAAAAGTGGTATTTGCGTTCTAATATTGCAGTCTATGGTGAATTTAACACTAACTTCTTTCCCTATTTCTCCAACAAATGGTGGTGCTGATACATATACAGTTTTTGGAATCATATATTTTCTAACAATGTTAGGATTATGGAGTATAGATTATTTAATAAAAAAGAATAAAAAAAAGAATGAATCAAGAGTAGTTGAACTCTGAAGATAAGTTAATAGACACTTAAATTATAACGAGTAGAACCATGGGTATTATTCTTATAATCTATGGATAATAGATTCATTTATTGACAAATAAACATATTAATCAACCATAAATATAGTAGCGGTTTTAATTAATATATAAACTTTTAGTTTCATGATAAAAGGAAAAATTAGATCGGTTTTTGTTACATTTCTTACGGCTACTTTAGGTAATTTATTAGTTGTAATGAACCCTAAAAAAGTAAAGGAATTATCGGATAAGGGTTTAACTTTAGTCTTAGGAGATAATTTAACTTTATCTGAACGTTTAATGCGTAGAGTGATTCTTAAGAAACTCGAAAAAAATGGAGATCATGATAAGTTAGCCCAATTACATAAGGCGTATTGGATTAAGCAAGGAGATGATTTTGTAAATAAAACTCAAGATAATATAGATAATATTCATTTGCCAGCCTATAAAAATGCACTTGATATTCTTGAAAGTGAAATATCAAATGAATCAATCAATTTTGAAAAATTAATAGAAATTGGCACAGGAAATGGAAAGGTCTTAAACTACTTGTCTTTAAGTTACCCCGATATAGGAGAAATGATTGGCATAGATTTAAGCAAAGAACAAACCAAAATCAATAGAATCAATTATGAGAACAATTCTAGATTAGAATTTGTTGATGGTGATGTTTTAGATTGGATAGCAAATCATCAACGTGGTAATATGGTGTTTTTAACTTTTAGAGGAGTTTTAGAATATTTCACTCAAAAACAGCTAATTAGTTTTTTTGAAAAACTTAATGGCTTAGGGAATGTAATCTTTTTTGCTATAGAACCAATTGATGCACTGAATGATTTTGAGACATTTCCAGATTCGAAGGTATATGGAATAGAAGGAGGGTTTTCCCATAATTATGTAAAACTTTTTGAAGATGCTGGATTTAAAGTATGGTATAATGAACGAAAAAAAGAACCAAATCAAATTAATCTTATGAGTATTGTTGGAGTAAAAAATTATTAATTATAACGTAAACTAAACTATTTAGTTCTTATATTATATTAATGATTTATTCATTTTTCCAAAGATAATCGCCTTATAATCTTCCGGTTAACGAGTTTTTAGGGTTTATAAAGAATTAAATTAAAAATTATTTTAAGCTTATACTATATTTAATCGTAATCTAGTAAATAGTATAACTGTTAAAATCATTAGATGAAGATGTCCCAAGAATCCTTAACTAATCAGTATAGTTCCTTTTTGATAGAATTAAACCTCATGATAAGAACAATCAAATTGAACATGTCAATTGATGATCTAATCATTTTTAGGGAAGAAAGAATCATATCTATTCAAAGATTTGATTCAAATAAAAAAGCGCACCCTACATATTCACTCTAAAACAATTCATATAAAAATAAACTTGTTATATAACAAGCGATAAGCTATGATAAAAATATTTTAAAAATGAAGATAACCATCTATGACGATTCTAATAAATTAAGTATTGAAAAGAAAGAGGCCGTAGCTGACTTCATTTTTATTCATATGGGAAAATATGGCGACCCTATTGCGGCTATTCGCAAAGCCATTGATTATGCGGTAAAAGACCGCGTAAGCCCTGGAGGTCATGTGTTTTGTATGGAAGAACAAGGGGGGATAATAGGTGCGGTAGTCATTAATAAAACAGGAATGGATGAATATATTCCAGAGAATATTCTAGTATACATTGCAACGCATGAACAGTATAGAGGTCAAGGCTTAGGGCAGGAACTCATGGAATACGTCATTAAAAATAGCGAAGGCGATATTGCATTACATTGTGACAAAGAAAACCCAGCATTAAAATTATATGAACGCCTAGGTTTTGCAAATCCTTACCTTGAAATGCGCTTGAAAAAAAATAAATAGACAAATTTTTGAAATTGTCATATTGAACAATGATCTCGATGCATGCCTCCTGTATGCAACGTTTTAAAATTATAAAACAGTGGCAGAATTAATTATACATTCAGAAAAAATTAAGGAAAACATTTCCTATTTAAATGATTATCTTGTTGCTAATGACATCAAATGGTCTTTAGTTACTAAGTTGTTTTCTGGAGATGAAACCTTCGTAAAAAATATTTTCACCAAAGATATAAGAGAAATGATAACATCTATTGGCGATTCGAGGTTATCAAGTTTAAGAAAATTGAGCGTATGTTTTCCTAATGCAGAAAGATTATATATCAAACCACCAGCTCTAGCATATGTTGATGAAATTGTAATGTGCTCTGATATTTCTTTAAATACGTCGCTGTCTACAATAATTGCGTTGAATGCTTCTGCTAAAAAAAACAACCTAATTCATAAAGTTATATTGATGGTTGAATTAGGAGATATGCGTGAAGGCGTTAATAGTGATAATATTCTTGAATTATATCAAAACACATTAAATCTATCTCATATTAAAACGATTGGTATTGGTACAAACCTTGGCTGTTTATGCGGCGTAGAACCCACTTATGATAGGCTTATTCAGTTGTCAAATATTAAAGAAAGTATTTCAAAAAAATTTAACAGAGACTTAGCAATAATTTCTGGTGGCACTTCCATTACCCTTCCTTTAATTGAAAATTATTCATTACCAAAAGCGATTAATCATTTTAGAATAGGCGAAGCTGCTTTTTTAGGTGTGATCCCTGAACACAATATTCAATTCAAAAACTTACATACAGATGCTTTTTCTTTTTCTGCAAATATAATTGAGATAGAAGAAAAAAATGTAACACCAGATTGCAGTGTTAATGCTACTAATACCAACATTACCAAATCTTATAGAGCTATTTTAGATTTTGGTTTATTAGATGCTGATCGAAATGACATCAATACTTTAGATGACATTACGTTTGTTGGTGCAACTTCAGATATGTCTGTAATTGATGTTGGGAACAACAAAACTGCAACAGGAGAGCAGATATATAAAGTTGGCGATAGCATAAAATTTAAACCAAATTATATGGGTTTGAGTAGATTACTGAATTCAAAATTTATTGATAAGGTATATATCGAGTCATAAATGTACGCAGTCATTATTCTTAATTAATATAACTTTTTGTTATTTAACTAAGAATATTGCGATATGACTAAAAGTTTTTATCTAAGTCTAAAATAGAATTAAATTTAGTTACCCTAATTTATTCTTCCCTCAGTAAATAGTATTTTTTTATAGGTTGCATTGACAATTTAATTATTAAAAAGTTATAGTTTTATATTATGAACTTAAGAAAGCAAGATATTATAAAAACCATTGATGGATTTAATAACAATAGTATTAGTTTTCCTAAAGATAAGACTATTGTAGAATTATTTTTGGAGCAAGTTAAAATTGCTCCAGATAATGTGGCGGTTGTTTTTGAATCTAAAAATATATCCTATAGAGAATTGGATTTAATTTCTAGTCAATTCTCAAATTATTTAATTAAAAACCATCATATAAATACAGCCGATTTTGTTGGCTTAATGATTGATCGTAGTGAATGGATAGTAATAAGCATCCTAGGTATACTCAAAGCTGGTGGAACTTATGTGCCTATAGATATTGATTCGCCTAAAGTCAGAAAGGCTTTTATTTCTAATGACAGTAATTGTAAAATTACGGTAGATGATTCAGATATTGAAAATTTTATTAGGCTTCAGGATGAATATGAAACTGAACGTATTAAAAAAACAGATTCAAAGCCGAATGATCTAGCATATATCATGTATACCTCAGGTACTACAGGAAATCCAAAAGGTGTTATGATTAAACACATTTCAGTTGTTAATTTAATCACCTCGCAAACTAAAAATTATAACCTTTCAGGTGAAGAGAAATTTTTACAATTTTCTAACTATTTCTTTGATGCTTCAATTGAGCAAATATTTTTAGCATTATTTAATGGAATGACCACAGTCATTGTAGATAAACAAACAATTAAGGATCATGCAATTCCTGCTTTTCTTAAAAAACATTCAATTACTCACCTTAATAGCACACCAAGTTACATCGAAACAATTACAGATTTATCTCAAGTTAAATCACTTAAGAGAATTGTCGCTGGTGGTGAACCTTGTTCAATAAATTTAGCAAGAAGATTAAGTACTGTATGTGATTTTTACAATGCCTATGGGCTTACAGAAACTACAGTGACATCAACCTTATATAAATATTCTGCGAATGATGAATTAGGTAATGTCTTACCTATTGGAAAACCTATTCATAATACCAAAATGCATATTCTTTCAAAAGATATGGAAGTTTTACAAGTTGAGACAATAGGAGATCTATATTTATCGGGACATGGTTTAGCTAAAGGCTATTTAAACTTGCCAGAATTGTCTGAAGAACGATTTATTCAAAACCCATTTGAAGAAGGCACCTTGATGTATAAGACAGGTGATTTAGCAAAATGGCTTCCTGATGGAAATATAGAATTTTTAGGAAGAAAAGATGACCAAGTTAAAATTGGTGGCTATCGTTTAGAACTTGGCGAAGTAGAGGTTGCAATAGACTCGCTTCCAAATATTAAACGTTCAACCGTTGTTGCGAGTAATAAATTTGGTGAAGCAAAGCTAATCGCATACATCGATTCTGAAAATGAGTATAAAGATGCTAATAAAGTTCGTAAGCAACTTTCAGATATTCTTCCAGAATACATGATTCCTTCATTATTCATGTGGTTGGATGAATTCCCAATGACTACAAACGGAAAGGTTGACAAAAAGAACTTACCAACGCCAGAATATCATAGAGCCGCCAATGCGCCTTTATTGAGAAAACCAAAAACAACAATAGAGAAACAAATTGCAAAAATATGGGGAGCAGTATTACATATACCTGAGATTGGTATTGACGATAACTTTTTTGAAATGGGGGGGACATCACTTTTAACTCAAAAAGTATCAGTCCAAATAACTGAGCAACTTAATGTGAAAGTCCCTGTAACCAAAATATATCAATATCCAACTATTGCAGCGCTTGCTGATTCTTTAACTCCTAAAAAGAGTAAAACACACAGTGAACGCAATCGGTCTGAGAAAAAACAAGGAAATAATGATATTGCTATTATTGGAATGGCTGGAAGATTTCCTGGTGCAACCACAATCAATGAATTATGGCAAGTATTGAGTGAAGGAAAGGAAACCATTTCATTTTTTACTCCAGAAGAATTAGATAAAAGTATACCGGAATCCATACGCGAAAACCCACTTTATGTTGCTGCAAGAGGTATAATCCCTTCTGCTAAATCATTTGATGCTAAATTTTTTGGACTCAACCCAAAACTGGCATCTGCTATGGATCCTCAGCAGCGTTTGTTTTTAGAAATATCATGGGAAGCGCTAGAGCAAGCAGGGTATTTGCCAAATCTATATGATGGTAAAATCGGTGTTTACGCTGGCGTTTATATCAATACATATTATCTTAATAATGTATTTCCTAACAAAGAGTTAATGAGTCAAATAGGTGATGTACAAGCTAATACAATTAATGATAAAGACTACATTGCAACTCGTACAGCTTATCATTTAAATTTGAAGGGACCTGCCGTAAGTGTACATTCAGCATGTTCAACATCATTATTAGCGATTGCTCAAGCTGTTGAATCTATTCGAAATGGGCAATGTGACGTTGCTTTAGCCGGAGGTTCTAGCGTAACATCTCCAATGTATAGTGGTCACTTATATCAAGAAGGCTCGATGTTAAGTGCTAATGGACAATGTAGATCTTTTGATGCTAAAGGGACAGGAACTATGTTTTGTGATGGCGCAGGAGTGGTATTGTTAAAAAGTTTAGAAGAAGCGAAACGTGATGGTGATCTAATTCATGGCGTTATAAAAGGAATTGGTCTCAATAATGATGGAGGTGATAAAGGCAGTTTTACAGCTCCAAGTATAGAAGGTCAAGCAGGTGCAATAAAAAGTGCTATGGTAGATGCCAATGTTAGCCCTTCTGAGATAAGTTATATAGAAGCACATGGAACAGCAACTCCTCTTGGTGATCCAATCGAAATAGAAGGCCTACGAATGGCTTTTGGAGAACAAGAATCTAATGGTTTTTGTGCTATTGGTTCCATAAAAAGTAATATAGGACACCTTACGGCTGCGGCTGGAGTAGCTGGATTGATTAAGACCACTTTAGCCTTGAAACATCGTCAAATTCCTTCTTCTTTAGGATTTGTTAATCCTAATCCTTCCATAGATTTTGAAAATAGTCCATTTTTTGTTAATGATAAATTAAGTGAATGGAAATCGGATACGCCTAGAGTTGCTGGAGTTAGTTCTTTTGGTGTAGGGGGTACAAATGTACATATTGTATTAGAAGAATATAAGGCAGTGAAAAAAGCTTCGGACTCTGGAAGACCGATGCAATTACTCACGTGGTCTGCTAAATCACAAAATAGTCAGGATGGATACCAAAATGCCTTAGATGATTATCTAAAAACGAATCCAAATATAAAACTTGCTGATGTCGCTTATTCTCTAAATGCTACGAGAGATGTATTTAAACATCGAAGTTTTGCAATAGCCGGTAATACATTAGACGCAAAAAAAGTATTAAATACTGAAGCTTCTAATGCTATTAAAAGTAATACATTAAAGGTTATTCCTAATGAATTAGCTTTTTTATTTCCAGGCCAAGGATCGCAATATTTGCAAATGGGGAAAGCGCTTTATGATGGTGAACCCATTTTTAAAAACGCTGTTGATCAATGTGCAGAATTACTAAGAAACGATTTAAAATTAGACGTAAGAGAGATTATTTATCCAGAAATAAATACAGAGGATACTGAGTTGCGATTAAAGGATACTAAATTCACTCAGCCAGCACTGTTTGTTGTTGAATATGCACTTTCACAACTCTGGATGAGTTGGGGTATTAAGCCAACTTTACTTTGTGGGCATAGTATTGGTGAGTTTGTTGCCGCACATTTGGCAGGTATTTTAACTTTAGAAGATGCCTTACATTTAATAACTATTCGAGGAAAACTTGTTAGTGAGTTACCGGGGGGTAGTATGTTATCTGTGCGTACCAATATTCAAAATATTGAAGGGTTAATTCCTGATACTTTATCTATTGCAGCCATAAATTCTGATCGATTAATTGTTATTTCTGGTCCAGATCAAGATGTAGAAGAATTTGCAAAAGTTCTAAATGAGAAAAGTATAGCACATATGCTTTTATCAACAAGTCATGCGTTTCACTCTACTATGATGGATCCGGTATTAGAAGCCTTTGAAGAAGAAGTGAAAAAGGTGACTTTAAATGTACCTCGATTACCTCTAGTTTCTACAGTAACAGGGACATGGCTTAGTGATGCCGAAGCGACGAGTCCTCAATATTGGACAAATCACTTAAGAGAGGCTGTAAATTTTTCAGGTGCCATGGAAACTGTTTTAGGATTAGAAGACCCAGTTTTATTGGAGATTGGTCCAGGTAGAGCTCTCACAACCCTATCAATGCAAAAGAAAGGTTTAAAATCTTTAGCTTCTGTTTCTAGTTTAACGATTCCGAAGGAAAATGAGAACGCTTACCATACTGTATTAGCTGCGTTAGGAGAATTATGGTTAAATGGTATTGATCCTAATTGGAAATCTTTTTATGAAGGTCAGAGCAGACAGAAAGTTTGCTTGCCTTCCTATGTTTTTGACCGAAAACCTTGCTGGTTAGATCCACCAATCAAGGAAACATCGATTGATACTTTGATTGATGTGAATGCATTCACCAAAGAATTTGAAATTGAAGAAAATATACAAATAGACCCCAAACCTAATGTAAATAACGAGATTATGAGAAAACCTATACTTCTTAAAAAAATTGCAGAAATCATTGAAGATAATTCCGGAATTGAAATAGAAGCAAATGAAGCAGATCAAAGCTTTTTGGAACTAGGTCTTGACTCTCTTGTTCTAACACAAATGGCTATAACGTGTAAAAATGAATTTAATGTCCCTGTAACTTTTAGACAACTTAATGATGAATTTGGAACGCCAGATTTGTTAGCAGAGCATTTAGATAAAGTTTTACCTGCAGATGCGTATGCTCCAGTAGCTAACGTTAACCCAGTTGCAACAACCCAAGTACAACAACAACAACAAATTTCTAATGCGAATACGACAGCACATAGTAGTTATGTGATTCCTCAAACTGGACAAAGTCCAGCTTTGAACCTAATAGCTCAGCAATTGCAACTCTTAGGTCAGCAACTAGAATTAATGCAAGGAAATGGCAATCATATTCCGCCAAAAACTCAAGTTCCAACGAAAGCTATAGTTACGCCTAGTGTTAAAATACAAAGTAATAGCCAATCAGTTTCTCCGTTAATTGGAACGAACGATAACCGAACTGAAGAAGAAAAGAAAGAACATGAAAAACCTTTTGGAGCTTCTCCAAAAATAGATAAACAATCGACCGATTTAAGTAATGATCAACAATTATTTTTAAAGAATCTAATCACTAGTTACAATTTAAAAACTGCTAAAAGTAAAGCTTATGCTCAGCACCATCGTAAAAAAATGGCAGATCCAAGAGTAGTTACTGGTTTTAAACCATTAACGAAAGAACTTGTGTATCCATTAGTTATCGAGAAATCCTCAGGTAATAAGCTTTGGGATCTTGATGGTAATGAATATATGGATATCTTAAATGGATTTGGTGCTTGTTTGTTTGGTCATCAACCCGATTTTATAAAAGAAGCTTTGCATCATCAAGTTGAACAAGGTTTTGAGGTTGGTCCACAACATCCATTAGCGGGTGAGGTTTGTGAAATGCTCTGCGAATTTACAGGTCATGATCGTGCCGCATTATGTAATACAGGTTCAGAAGCCGTATTAGGAGCCATGCGAATAGCAAGAACCGTAACTGGTCGCTCACTTATTATCGCCTTTTCTCGCTCATACCATGGGATTAACGATGAGGTGATTGTTAGAGGTTCAAAAAAACTAAGAACGTTCCCAGCAGCTGCAGGTATTCTTCCTGGAGCTGTTCAGAATATGTTAATATTAGATTATGGAACTGAAGAAAGTTTAGCTATTATCAAAGAGCGTGCACATGAGATTGCCGCAGTATTGGTTGAACCAGTTCAAAGTCGACGACCAGAATTCCAACCTATTGAATTTCTTAAAGAGGTAAGAGAAATTACTAAAGCATCAGAAACAATCCTTATTTTCGATGAGATCATTACTGGATTTAGAATGCATCCAGGAGGCGCTCAAGCTTTATTTGGAATTAAAGCAGATGTCGCCACTTATGGTAAAGTAATTGGAGGTGGTATGTCTATTGGAGCCATAGCTGGAAACAAAAGATGTATGGATGCTCTAGATGGCGGGTTTTGGGAATTTGGTGATGATTCTTTTCCGGAAGTTGGTGTAACCTATTTTGCAGGTACATTTGTGCGTCACCCATTAGCTTTAGCTACTGCCAAGGCATCATTAACTTATATGAAAAATAAAGGTATAGCACTTCAAGATGGATTAGCGGCTTTGAGTGAACGGGTAGGTAATGAACTTAATTCATATATTAAAAGTAATAATCTGCCTTTAGAGGTAGTACACTATCGTTCATTATGGAAGCTTATATTTTTAGAAGAAGTACCCTATGGAGAATTATTTTTCGTCCTTATGCGAGAAAAAGGGTTTCATATTTGGGATGGTTTTCCATGTTATATGACTGAAGCCTTTACTGATTATGATATTGATGAATTAATCAGAAATGCAATCTTAACTATAGAAGAGCTAATAGCAGTTGGTGTTTTCAAATCTGAAATTAATGCGGTAGTGTCAAAAGCACTTCCTAAATATTTAACTAAAGAATTAAATACACCACCAGTCCCTAACGCTAAGCTAGGTTTTGATGAAAAAGGTAATCCGTCATGGTATAGCAAATCTAAAAAGAATGGTGAATTAGTAAAAATTGAGTTATAATTTTTCTAACATGGAGATTATCTCTAATTTTCAAAATCTAATTATTGTGATTTATGCAAAGTGAACCAACAAAACCAAAAAATCAACTCCATAATCCTTTTGCAGAAAGGGCAATTCAAAAAATTGTTCGTGCAACCAAATCACAGGAAGAATTATGGATTGCATGTAAATTAGGAGATGATGACGCTAATCGTGCTCACAATGATGGTATTTCACTAATTTTAGATGGCCCGCTTGATAAGGCTGCACTTGACAATGCTTTAAAAGAATTAGTGCAAAGACACGAATCTCTTCGTGCCGTATTTAGTACAAATGGCTTGTACATGTGCATTTTAGATTATAAAGATGTTCTAGTTCATTCTGAAGATCTGTCTAGTCTTTCTTTAAATGATAGAAATAACGCAATTACTAAGTACTTATCAAATGACGCTAACCATGTCTTCGATCTTAATAAAGGTCCATTATATAAATTTGGTTTACTAAAACTAGCTGATAGTAAACACAAATTGGTTATTACTGCACATCATCTTATTTGTGATGGTTGGTCTTTTGGAGTTATGTTAGAAGAATTAGGAATGCTCTATTCAGCAAGTATTTTAAAAACCACTCCGGATTTGCCTATTGTAAATAGTTACAGTTCTTATGCTGACGTGCAACATGCTTATCTAGGTAGCGACGAGCATAAAACAACTTTGAATTTTTGGCTAAATCAGTATAAAACTATTCCTCAGCTCAACCTTCCCACTGATTTCACTAGACCAGAAATAAGATCCTATAATAGTGAAATTCTTTACTTAAAATTACCTGAAGAATTATTAAAAAATATTAAAAAGGTTGGAATTCAAGCAGGATGTACTTTAGTAACAACATTACTATCATCTTTTGAAATATTACTTTATAAATTAACTGGTCAAAATGACATAGCACTTGGCCTACCGTCTTCTGGACAATCATTTACTGGTAAGCCTCAATTAATAGGACATTGTGTAAATATTTTACCATTGAGAAGTCAGATTGCTTCAGATATTTCTTTTAAAGAATATTTGACTCAGAGAAAGAATGCGCTTTTTGATGCCTATGATCATCAGCAATTAAGTTTTAGTGAGCTATTGCAAAATCTACGAATCCAAAGAGATCCTTCAAGAGTTCCACTAATTCCTGTACTTTTCAATATTGATCGTGGAATGACGACAAATGTAGCATTTCAGGATTTAGATTTTGACTTAAAAAGTAATCCGCGAGTATATGAAATTTTTGAAATTTTCTTAAACCTGGCAGGTGTTGGTGACGAAGTTATTTTAGAATGGTCCTATAATACTTCATTGTTTTCAGAAGCATCCATCAAAAAAATGATGGCAACCTTTGAAGAACTTTTAGAACGTGTAAATGAAAATCCTGAAATTTCTATTTCAGATATTGTGAAAGCTGATTTATCAATCTATGAAAACTTAAATAATACTCATGAAGATTATCCTGATGTCCCTTTAAGTGAATTAATTGCACAACAAGCACAAGCAACACCAGATAACACCGTGCTAAAATTTCTAGATGAAGAAATTTCGTATGCTGAGTTTGATGATCGCGTTAATCAATTAGCTCACAGTTTAATTGAAAAGAGTATTCAAGCTCAAGATTTTGTTGGGGTATGTTTGCCTAGATCAATTGAGCTTATCATTACCTTAAATGCTATTCTTAGATGCGGTGCAGCTTATGTTCCTCTAGATCCAAGTTATCCTAGTCAGAGACTCAATTACATGCTGGAAGATTCTGGGGCTAAAATATTGATAAGCACTGAGGAATTGGCGTCAAATTTTAAAACGGAATTATCTTTATTACCATTTAGCGATTTGTTTTCAAATCTTTCTTCTTATTCGGTATTACCTGTTAAAACAAAAGTTTCGCCTAAAAACATTGCCTACGTTTTATATACTTCTGGCTCTACGGGGAAACCTAAAGGGGTTATGATAACGCATAGAAATTTAGTAAATTTCTTAACGAGTGTGAAAGAAAAACCAGGAATCACGGCATCAGATCGTTTGCTCACGATAACAAATTTTTCATTTGACATGTCTGTTTTAGACTTATACTTGCCATTAATATCTGGGGCAACACTAGTCATTGCACATGAAGACATCTCTAAGGATGGTCGTTTATTGTTTGATTTATTACGTAAGGAAAGCATAACAATGATGCAAGGTACGCCAACGACCTGGCAAATGATATTAGATTCTGGTTGGGAAGATCCACTATCAATAAAAGCAATTTGTGGGGCAGAACCATGGTCTTTAAACCTTGCACAAAATTTATTGCCTAAAATTTCTGAATTATGGAATATGTACGGCCCTACGGAAACTACAGTTTGGTCTGCTAGAAAGCAAATTAAAATAGATGATGAATTTATAAGTATTGGTCAGCCCATAGCTAATACACAGATCTATATCATGAATGATGAAAATCAGTTGATGGATAGTGGACAAATCGGTGAAATTGTAATTGGAGGTGATGGCGTTTCTAATGGTTATTGGAATCGTGAAGAATTAACAATAGATAAATTTATAGATAACCCATTTGATAAAAGTCAAAATTCTAAGCTTTACTGTACAGGCGATTTAGGAAAATTACTTCCTAATGGCGAGTTACAGTGTGTGGGCAGAATAGATCAACAAGTGAAAATTCGTGGTCATCGCATTGAATTAGGTGAAATAGAACAAGTCCTTGATGCAATTGAAGATATAAAGTCATCCGTTGTAGTTGTGAATAATGATGTTTTAGTTGCACATATAATTAGAACGGATTCTAACATTCAAGATTCGATTGCAATCAATATTTGGAAAGATGTTTTAAAGGACCAACTTCCTGTTTATATGGTACCTCATCAATTTAATTTAGTAGATGAATTTCCAACGAACTTAAATGGGAAAATAGATCGCAACGCTCTAACAAAAAGCATATTAAAAAAAGCAATAACAACTGATTTTCATGAAGCTTCAACGAATTCAGAACATATAGTTGCCGCGATTTGGCAAGAATGTTTAGGCATAGAAAAAATAGACGTCAATAGTGATTTTTTTGAATTAGGAGGTCATTCCTTATTAGGAAACAAAGTTATGGCAATTTTAGAGCAGCAAACGGGCAATAGAGTACCATTGGTTGCTTTGCTTAAATATTCAACTATTAAAGAACTTGCGGGCTATCTTGATCAAGAATTCTACAATTGGGACTCTTTAGTGCCTTTAAAAACAACGGGTACAAAACCTCCTTTATATGTAGTTCATGGTGCAAATCATAACGTTCTAATGTTTAATGAATTAGCTCAGCATTTAGACGAGGATCAACCTTTATATGGGTTGCAATCCAGAGGACTAAATGGTGTTGACGAACCTCATGACTCAATACCCGAAATGGCTGCTGATTATCTTTCGGAAATAATAGCATCAAACCCTGAAGGACCATATTGTATTGGAGGCTTTTCGTTTGGGGGAATAGTCGCTTTTGAAATGGCTAAGCAATTGAAAGCACAAGGTCGCGAAGTTAAACTTCTTGCTCAGTTTGATAGTTATGTGTTTCCTCAGTATTACTACAAAAATCCTATAAAGAAAAAGGTAGTATCATCTTTATATATTTTAGGCAAAATAGTATATCTACTGGCAAGTATGTTTACGAGTTCAAAACAGTTTAAGTGGAGAACTCAATTAATTAAACTACAAATTGATGGCCTTTTCCTAAGACTAAAGCATGGCAAAAAAGAACAATATGAAAAGCAATTTAATGTTCCTTATAAAATGCTTACTAGTCAGAACTTGGCTTTTTCAAAATATACTATAGCTCCACTGGATATAGTTGTAGATCTATTTAGAGCAAAAGAAGATATTGTATTTGCTCATGATCCTAAATATTTGGGATGGAAAAAAATGGCCATTAAAGGTATTCGTAGGCATATGATAGAAGGTAATCATTTGGATATGTTTGAAAAACCAAATGTGAAAGATTTTGCTAAAAGTCTTCAATATGTTCTAGATAATCATGATTCTGAGCATTATGAGTAATGTTTTTTGCGGCAATACTCAATTCTCAAATGGATATATTACTAAATTACATAGCAATACATCAAATGTAAAGTTATTTAAAATTGAGTTGCCCAACTATTACCATTTGGTCCCTAATTTGTTAAAATATTTAAGTGCTACAGAATTGCTACGTGCTCAAAAATATCATTTTGAGAAGGATACAAATCGATTTATTATTTGCCGAACATTTCTGAAATTCATTCTTGCTAATCATACTGGTAACCATGTTTCTGAAATTGAAATTGAAAAAGATGAGCATAAAAAACCATTTATAACTTGTAAAAACGCCATTTGTTTTAATGTATCACATGCTGGAGATTACGCTATAATAGCGTTAAGTAAATTGGAGGTTGGCGTAGATGTTGAATACATGGATGAGAGTTTTGTATTTAATGAAATCTTACCAACTGTTTTCAATAGTCAAGAAATCAAGAATGTATTAACTTCAAATAATAAGACCGAGACCTTTTATAAATTTTGGACACGTAAAGAGGCAATTGTCAAAGCAACGGGGAAAGGTATAAATGATAACTTACCAGAAATCCAAGCAATGGATGGAACTCATAAGGTTCCTGCTGAATTGTTGGCTGGTTTTGAGAACATTGATGTAGTGAGTTTCTATTTGGATGAAAACCATATCGCGGCTTTGGCATTAAAAAATTATAATATTAATACTGAAAATATTGCTATGTATACTTTACCAACAACCATGAAAGAATTGATAGCATTTACTCATAACATTAGCTAAATTATTAAATTAATATTAGCTTGTTTCTCTTATCACTATATATGATGTGTGATTCTTGCAACCCCTTGTATTTTTTTAGATGACTTTATTTTAATGGAATTCCCTTTTTAAGTCGTAAAAACATTCTTCATTTTATATAATTACCAATACTCATTTATAATACCTCCTGTAATCTATATAATGCTGAGTTCCTTGTTTATGTGGTTGAATATTAATATATTAGGATTTATCTTTGATGTAGAGAAAATCAAAATAGTGTTAAATTATTCGTAATTATTATTGTTTTTGTCTAATATTTATTTATATTTGTTGGACAAAAAAAACTAAACCATGAAACTAAATCAACTAAATCAACTAAAACAACTAACACTAATTACATTTGCTTTCCTTCTTTTAGTATCTTTTACTCCAAATGTTCAGGAGTTTCAAGGTCAGGCTTATTATTTTTCTAAATCAACAATGGAGCTCGGCGATTTTGGAGCAAGGATGAGTGAGGCTCAAAAGAAAAGCATTCAAGAACGCCTTAAAAATCGATTAGAAAAAACGTTTGTTTTAAATTTTAATAAAGAGGAATCCTTATTTCAAGAAGAGGATAAATTAGATGCTGTTTCTGGTGCTACAGATTCTTGGGGAAGTAATTTCTCCAGAGGGGATCAATATAAAAATGTTAAGAGTAATGCATTAGTTCAAAGTCAAGAGTTTTATGGTAAGAAATTTTTAGTAAAGGATAAATTGATTCCTATTGCTTGGAATATGGGCTCAGAAACAAAACAAATAGGACAGTACATGTGCTTTAAAGCAACTGCGAGCATTCCAACTGCTGACTTGACTTGGTATGATTTTTCTTGGAATGATATAAGGACTACTGCAAATGATTCAACCAATGTTGGTGTGAAAGTGCCGGAAATAAAAATGACAGAAGTGGAGGCCTGGTATACGCTTCAAATTCCGCTAAGTCATGGTCCTGGAGAATATTGGGGCCTACCTGGGCTTATTTTGGAAGTTAGTGCCGGAAATACAACAATGCTTTGCTCAAAGGTGGTTATGAATCC
>JAGSHF010000041.1 GCA_023954685.1 Flavobacteriaceae bacterium
TCATGACCTAGCACAAAAACCAATTTGCTTCCCGCAACTTTACAAGAATATTCCATACTCCCTAAAATATCAACGTTTTCAAAATTTCCAGCCACGCGGGCTACAAATACATCCCCAATAGCTTGATCAAAAACTATTTCTACCGGCACTCTTGAATCAATACATGATAAAATAACCGCTTTGGGGTATTGACCCGTAGTGGTTTGTTCTACCAAAGCCGCATGATCTACAGCTTCCATATTATTATTAGTAAATCGCTCATTACCTTCCATTAAATCGGCTAACACGGCGTTAGGCATTAAACTATCTTGAACTGTTTTTGTAATTGCTATATTTTTCATTTCTTTAAAATTTATGCTTTAATATTTTCTTTTATCCATTGAGTACATGCTCCGAAATTATCAAAAATATGATCTTCGGGAACCAGATTTGGTATGATATCAATACGTTCCATCATAAATCTTGGTTGTTCCAATAAATCAACGAGCAGCACCATTATTTTTTTCTTTGTTAAATCAATTATTATATCCTCCATAGTGTACAATCCGGATTGATCCATATAATCCATGCGCTCCACTCTAATGACTACAATTGAGGCTGAGTCTGGGATTTCGGAGGCTAGCAACTGAAAGTCACTAGTTGAACCAAAAAACAAAGGTCCCTTTAAATGATTTACATATACTATTTCTTTCAACTCCTCAGGAAAATCGGTAGCATCATGCCACGCTTTTTCTTGTGATAAAGGCTTTACATCAGAACGTTTTGCAGTGATGTCTCCTACTTTTTTCATAAACAATAAAGCTCCTAAAATAAGACCAATACCTACCGCATAGACTAAATTCCAAAATGTAGATAATAACAATACTATAACCATGATTATAACTTCAGAGCTCAATTTTATTGGCCCAAAGCTTAAATCTTTTGGCATTTTTCGAGCAGCTTTTAAGCCTTTATAATCCATTACGCCAATACCAACTGTGATAAGTATTCCTGCTAAAACCGCAGCTGGAATTTTAGAAGCAATTGGCCCAATTGCTAATAATACAATTAAAAGCATCACACCGGATATCATCCCTGATAATTTAGTCTTTCCACCAGCATTAATATTTACAACGGTTCTAATTGTAGCACCTGCACCTGGTAAGCCCCCAAACAAACCTGCTATACTATTACCAATACCTTGACCAATAAGTTCCTTCTTAGGGTCATGCCTGGTTTTGGTCACATTATCTGCAACGACACTGGTTAACAACGAATCTATAGAACCCAATAAAGCCAAAGTAAGCGCCGTAAAGAAATATGGCGTAATGCCAGCAAAACTTAATTCTGTAAACACCTCCAGATTAGGTAATGGGAAACCGCCTGGAATTTCTTCAATAGGTCTATAATCCAAACCAAAGCCTACCGCAATACCGGACATTATCAGAAGTGCAACCAGTGTACTTGGCACAACCTGGGTAATCCGCTTAAATCCGTAAATTATAAATATAGTGCCAAGAGCTAATAATAACTCCAGCCAATTAATATAATGGAATGCTCTTGGAATAGCTTGTACAGAACCTAATGCGGTTTTAGCAGAATTGCTAGCTAAAGATTTTGATTCATTATATATATCTTCATCTGTAATCAGCTCTGCACGGTCCATAGTTACTCTGAAATCTTCCAGTACTAAAATCCCTTCATCCGCTTCTTCCTTTAGGATATCATGCAAAATAATTTCCTCCGCTTGTGGTTTAAAACTATCTATTAAGACCTCGTCTTCCCCAGGGTAATAACCAACCGCCGGAAGAATTTGAGTAATTAATATAATAAGACCTATGGCGGTCATAAACCCGGACACTACAGGATAAGGAATATATTTTATATACTTTCCAAAACCAAGTAATCCCATCATCACTTGCATCAGTCCGGCAAGAATAAAAACCGCAAGAATTATTGGTAGGGCTTTTTCTAAATTACCTTCGTTGATTGCCAATAAACCAGATATCAGCACCATACTCACCGCAGTTAATGGTGCTGTTGGACCAGATATTTGCGTATTAGTCCCTCCAAACAATGCAGCAAAAAAACTTAAAAAAATGGCACCATAAAGTCCGGCACTTGGGCCTAAACCCGAAGACACTCCAAATGCTAGTGCTAATGGCAGTGCTACGATTCCGGCTGTTATCCCTCCAAAGGCATCCCCTTTAATATTTGAAAATAGATTCTTCATTTTTTACTGCATAAATATTTTGTTGAATTTACGCAATTAAACTATTCGCTTTTATGGAGATCCTTAATATTTTCTCTAACCCAGTTCACACAACTATCAAAATCCGTAAAAATATGATCTTCTGGTATTAAATCTGGAATAATATCAATACGTTCCATCATATATCTAGGTTGTTTTAGTAGTCCTACAAATAATACTTGAACATCATTTTTACCCAATTCCTGAAGCATGTCTTCCATAGCATATAAACCAGACTGATCCATATATTGCATACGTCCTAATCTAATGATAACTGTAGATGCAGTATTAGGAATTTGCCCAGTCAAACTTTGAAAATCACTTGTGGATCCAAAGAATAAAGGTCCTTTAACATGTTTAATAAAGACTTCTTCTTTTAAATGTTTTGGAAAATCAATTTCATCCTTCCATGATTCCTCTTTTAGAGCTTTGACATCTGAACGCTCAGCTGTTAAATCACCTATTTTTTTCATAAACATCAATGAAGCAATAATAAGCCCAATTCCAACGGCATAAACTAAATTCCAAACAGATGCTAATACCAAAACTACTAGCATTATTAACACTTCTGAGCTCAATTTTATTGGTCCAAAACTTATATCTCTTGGTAAATTAGGAATAGCTTTTAAGCCTTTGTAATCCATAACACCAATACCAACAGTAATTAAAATTCCGGCTAATACAGCCGCAGGAATTCTAGATGCAATTGGTCCTAATGCCAATAAAATTACGAGTAACATAATACCAGCAATCATTCCAGACAACTTAGTTTTCCCTCCTGCGTTAATGTTTACAACAGTTCTAATAGTAGCCCCTGCACCTGGTAATCCTCCAAAAATGGCACCTATACTATTTCCAATACCTTGCCCTATCAACTCTTTGTTTGGCTTGTGCTTAGTTTTAGTCATATTATCCGCTACAACACTAGTAAGCAAAGAATCTATTGCACCTAAAAGTGCCAAAGTCAAAGCTGTAAAAATATATGGAGTGACACTTCCCAGTTTAAAACTCGTGAATATTTCAGTTACAGGAAATGGAAAGCCTTCGGGTATTTGTTCTATAGGTCTGTAATTCAACCCAAATCCAACCGCAACACCAGAGACGACAACCAAAGCAACCAATGTTGAAGGAACTACAGTGGTAATCCTCTTGAATCCATAAATAATAAATATGGTAGCCAATGCTAATGCCAATTCTAACCAATTAATATTCTTAATTGCATTAGGCATATACTTAATTGCTCCTAATACACCCGAAGCTTCTTTGGCCGCAAGTGTTTGTGATTCATCTAAGATTTGATCTGGAGTAATACTGTGTGCGGTTTCAATAGTTTGTTTAAAATCTTCTAACACCAAAATCCCTTCACCAGCTTCATCACGCAGTATGTTTTCGAGAATTAATTCCTCGGCTTGAGGTTTAAACTGACTCACAAAATCTACATCTTCCTTAGGATAATATCCTACCGACGGAAAAATTTGAGTCACTAAAATAATAACACCAATTGCGGTCATGAAACCAGAAACAACAGGATAAGGTATATATCTAATATATTTTCCTATACCTATAACTCCAAGTCCAATTTGCATTAAACCAGCCAAAAGAAAAACAGTTAGTATTACGGGTAATGCTTTCTCAATATTGCCATCGTTAACAGCCACTATGCCAGCAATTATTACCATACTTACTGCCGTCATAGGTGCAGTTGGTCCAGATATTTGCGTATTTGTACCTCCAAAAAGAGCAGCAAAAAAACTGATGAATATTGCGCCGTATAATCCGGCTGTTGGTCCTAATCCTGAAGAAACTCCAAAGGCAAGTGCCAATGGTAATGCAACTATTCCGGCCGTGATACCACCAAAGGCATCGCCCTTAATGTTTGAAAATAATTTTTTCATGTTTAAAAATATAGTTTATGATAAAATAATGTTACTTGCCGAAAGGTTTCAGCTAATTCTTGATAAACTCTTAATATTCGGGAGGTGGAGAGAAATTCTCTAAATGTAAAGTTGCATAATCATTAATATACAGATTATATAAACGTTCTTCTTGAATGTTGAGACTAGCAAAATGATAATTTTCAGCTTCTAAATATTTAATTTCAAACTGCTTTTGAGATTTATTTTCACTTTGTTCTTCTTCTTCATTCAAACTATAGAATACAGACACATCAAATCCCGTCTCCATCGCAGAAATAACGGTAGGAGCCACAATAAACATTGTGAAAAATATTGAAAGAATTATTGAGATGTTGGTTTTCTGCATCAGTTAAAATGTCGTTTACAAATATAGCCTAAGCTTTTAAAAAAAGCTAAAATATTTACAAAGCTTTAATATCTTCTATAGGAATCCATCCTGTTTCGCCATCGGCCAACTTAATTTTAGCCCAATTCTCTTTGTAAAGCTCTATGATTTGTACTTTGGTGCCTTCATGAAGATCGAATACACCCTCACTTCTTAAATTAGGTTCTGACTTAACGTTACTTTCTTGAGCAAATACAATCGCTGGTTTATCTTTTTGATCAAAATTATACTTTTTAAATGCAAAAAATAACGCCACACAAGTTATAAACAAACAAGAAAAGCTCGATAAAAAAGCCAATCGTTTCCCTGCGGTACCGTAAGAAAAATAATAAGTTAAAAACAGAATTACAAAACCAATTACCAAAACAACAGCTATTACAGCCCAAGTATCAAAACTGAACCTATTGGTGATTTGTTTTGTGAATTTAGAAAAACCAACCTCTGGAAGCACTTCAATAGCATCGATAGTCATGTTATTGGCAAAAGCTAGGTTGTTTTTAATGTCTTTATCGTTAGGCGCTAATTGCAAAGCTTTTTCGTAATAATAAATACTTGGCGCAATTCGATTAAGCTTATAATAAGCATTTGCCAGATTGTAATACAATTCACTAGAATGCACATTTTCGTCCAAAATAGTTTCGTAAACGCTAATTGCGTCCTGAAATTTTCCGTCATTATACAACGTATTCCCTTTAGTAAATACCTCGTTATTTTGAGCCACAACAAATGTACTAACTAAGATTGTAATGAAGTAAACGATATGTTTCATAAATGGGTTTTCTAATTTGAAAGCGTCTTTATCTAATTTGTTTGTCTAATACTGAAATAATACGTGAAGCTTTATCATAATCTTGCTCCATTTCCACCTTTGTAGAAGGTGCATATCTTGCAAATTCACAACTGCTTAATAATTCATTAAATTCTAATAACGCATCAGTATTAACGCCTTTCTCGCGAAGCAATTCTTGAATTTTATCTTTACTAAATTCACTCGTTTCAATATTAAGTTTCGCTTTTAAATAGTTGTGAAGAGCACGTTCTAAGGCATCATAAAATACTTCTTTTTGACCTATAGTTTTCTTGGCTTCACTTAAGTATTTTCGTGCTAATTTATTGGCTCTTCTCACCTTATTTCCAAGCACATCATTGGCACGTTCATCATTTTTATTTTTAACTACAATTGCCAATGGTATTGCGAGAAATGGTAACAATAACAAACTCCAAAACAATTTTGTTTTGAAAAAATGTGACGACTCCATACTTACCAATTTCGCCTTTGTTTTGAACGATGCAAACTGATCACCCGATGTAATTACATTTTTTTTAATGCTACTGGATGGATCCGAATCACTCCCTGCCTGCGTAATATTTATAGGTCCATCATTAACGTTAATTATAATTTCATTGGAAGCAATAGTTTTATATGATGCTGTTTTTAAATCAAAATAAGAAAACGAAACGCTTGGGATTGGATATTTTCCTTGATATGAAGGCACAATAGTATAAGTGTCTGAAGATTGTCCCTTCATACCTCCTAAATTCGTATTGATGTTTTCTTTATGCTCTGGCTCATAAACTTCTAAAGCACTTGGTAGCGTAAGCTTAGGGAGTTTAAATAGTTTTAAATTCCCATTCCCTGACACAATGACGTTGGCCTGTAGTGCTTCAGTGGCTTTTAATTCTTTTTTAGAGGTGGTGACTTTAAATTCAAAATCTCCTACAGCACCAGTAAAATCTAATGGTTTCCCTTCTTGAGGAAGCGGTTTTACATTAATAGTTTTATTCCCTGCAGCCACCGTACGATGCACAGATTGCATCAATCTACCACCAAAAATATCACGTCTATTCGTAGGAACTTCAACAGTTATATCTAAGGTTAGCGGCTCTATGTTTAGTTTTCCTGTTTTTTGCGGGTACAAGACGGTTTTTCGAAGTACCACATAACGATAATCTTCCCCCTCGTAAGTACCATTCTGTACTTTTAAGTTTTTAATATTGATATTCTGACTCCAAAAATCATTATATCTCGGATTATCCAATTCGCGCCAATTACTTACCCCCGTATCTTGTGATACATACAATTTATAAACGACCGTTATTGCCTCATTTAAAAAAGGTCTAGATTTTGACACTTCGGCAACCAAATGAATTTTTTGTGATACAATATAATCAGGGTCATTCGGATCTTTTGGTTTTTCAACAGCTGCTGTTACTACAATTGATACCGGCAGAGTTTTAAATGTGGTACCATCAATTTCTATAATAGCTTGACCAATTTTGAAATTACCGCGTTTTTTCGGTGCTAAAAAATAACTATATGTTTTAGAAAAAGAGCGCACCCCGTTGATCCATGAATTATTAATAGATTGGCTTGGACCACCAACTACAGTGAAATTTTCAAAGCTAGGTGGATTAAAATTATCACCATCCTTATTCATTACAAAGTCAACTCGAAGGCGCTCATTTACACCAAGTTTCTTTTTGCTGACTTTAGTTTCAAATTTAATGTCATTCTGCGCAAAACTAAAAGCAGAACTTAACGCTAAAATTAATATGATGATTAATTTGAAGTGCCTCATTTTCCTATTCTTAATCCTTGATACTTCTCCTATGTTAATGGTAATACCCTGACTGTATGTCTTTGTACTATATCTTACCAATCTTTTTCTGCTTTAACTTTTGGACCTTTTGCTTTCTTTGCATTTATCTTTTCTTGAACTTTCTTCTCTTGATTATTCATGGCTTCTAACAAGTTTTTAATTTGTTGAGGCGATAATTGTCCAGGCTGTTGTTGCTGTTTCTTATTTTGGTTTTTAGGGTCCTTGCCGTCATTATTGTCTTTTTCATCCTTAGGCTTTCCGTCTTTATCGTCCTTCTCATCACCTTCATTTTCTTTTTGATCATCATCGCCTTCTTGATCTTTATTATCTTCATTCTCATCACCCGTATCTTTCTGATCTTGTTCATCCTTCTTTTCGTCATCTTTATTTTCGTCTTCCTTATCTTTATCCTTGTTTTCATCATCACCTTCACCATCCTTTTGTTGCTCAGCACATTCTTTTGCTAAAGCAAAATTATACCTTGACTCTTCATCTGTGGGATCATTTCTAAGTGCGTTTTTATAGGCTTCAACAGCTTCTTTACATGCTTTTTGCTTCATTAAGGTGTTGCCAATATTATGATATGCCCTGTGCTTCTCTGCTTTTGTTGAAGCTGTTTCTACGGCCTCAATATGACGTAATAAAGCTTCATCATATAAGCCAGAACCGTAATAAGCATTTCCTAAATTATATGGTCCTACGGCATTCGATGGAAGTTTAGAAATGGCCTTTCTGTATTCCTTTTCTGCATCAACAAAATCTTCTCCAACCATTTCATTGGCTTCAAAAATAAGATCATTAGACTGCTGCAAAGCCTTGTTCTTTTCTTCTTGAGCAAAAGAAAAGTAGCTCACTAGTGTTAGAATCAATATGCTTATAAACTTCATCATTTTATTTTTATCTAATTTATAAAACAATCTATCTCCAATGAGTTAAAGGTTTTATAAAATTATTCACTTCAATTTTAGCTAAAAAAATAGCTTTCACGAAAACTAAAGGTTTTCATTAAACAAATTCAATTTATTTAACCAAGCTGTTTTTCGTTCCAATAAAAAGATATCAATAAATAAAAAGAATAAAGCAAGTCCTAAAAACCATTGAAATTGATCTTTAAACTCCGCAAATTCTTTGGCCTCAAACTCCTTTTTATCCATTTTATTTAAAATATCCCTTATGGTTTCTACGACTTCATTAGTATTTGCACCATAAATATACTGTCCATTGGCTTCATTTGCTATTTCTATCAACGTTTCTTCATTGAGCTTTGTTATCACCGTTTCGCCAGTATTGTCTTTTTTATAATTAAGCACAATACCATTTCGTTTTATAGGGATTGGACCTCCATTAGCAGTTCCTACTCCAATAGTAAATATTTTTATGCCCTCATTAGCAGCTTCTTCAGCTAAATTAATGGCAATATCATTGTGATCTTCTCCGTCCGAAATAATAAATAAAACTCTATTGGTCTGTTCTTCATCATTGTAATATGTTCTGGCTAATTGAATTGCTTCATCAATTGCTGTTCCTTGCGAAGACAACATATCGGTATTCATGCTTTGCAAGAACATTTTTGCAGAAGCATAATCTGTTGTTATTGGCAACTGTGGAAATGCTTTACCTGCATAAGCAATAATCCCAATTCTATCACTTGCTAAATTATTTACGATTTGTGTTACTAATTGTTTAGACTTCTCTAATCGATTTGGAGCGATATCCTCTGCTAGCATACTTTTAGAAACATCCACTGCAAAAACAATATCTACGCCTTCACGTTTTACTGTTTCTAGTTTTGTTCCAATTTTTGGATTTACTAAAGCAATTGCTAAACAGGCAAATGCCAAGGACAGAACAATGATTTTTAAAACAGGTTTAAACCTTGATTTATTAGGGCTTAATCGTTTTATTATTCTTTGATTAGCAAATTTATTCTGCGCATGACGTTTCCATAATTGCAATATCACAAACAGCACAATTATTACCGGAATTACCAATAACAACCAAAACCATATTTTTTCTTCTAATTGCATATTTTTACTCCACTATAGGTGAAAATTCATTAATTTAATTTTAAAACGTTAATCGTTCTCTTAGGATCAATTAATCTAACATTAATAATTTGATATTCCCAAATTCCATTCTTCTTATTGGCTTCAATATCTAGTTTTCCTCTACCCATTTCACCATGAATTCTAACGGTCGTTTTTACCTTTTCGTTCCCATCAGAATAGGCTACAAACCCTTCTAGAATTGCCATTTTATCGATGGGTTTTATTACACCCAAATTTTTTATTACCAGCTCATTTTTATAAACTTCAGATAATGCGTTTTCGTACAGTGTATCGTCCGCATATGCCTTAGCTATATCTACTGTACTTGCTCCAATTCCTGAACCAATTATCACACCCATAGTTAAACAAATAGCAACTAATATGACCAGCCATTTCCAGTGTTTTCCAATCTTACTTCTGCGTAATTTACTTAACATCATTTTACACAAAACTTCTAAACACTGTAAAGCGGAATAAAACTTCTATCAATAATAATAATCCTGCAAATAAGACAAGTGATCTGTATTTTTCATCGTAATTATAAAATTTGAATTCTTCCACATCTGTTTTTTCCAAGTCGTCAATTTCCAAATATATTTCTTTCAACTTCTTGTTATTCGTCGCTCTAAAATATTCTCCGCCTGTGACCTCGGCTATTTCCTCTAATAATTCCTCATCGATTTCAACTTGCACTCTTCCATATTGAAATTTCCCATCTGGTGTCAAAGCAATCGGGGACAGTGCCATTCCGTTTGTCCCTAGTCCAATAGTATACACTTTAATCCCATATTCTACAGCCAATTCACTCGCAGTATTAGGATCAATAAACCCTGAATTATTTACACCATCCGTTAATAAAATAATGACTTTACTCTTGGCCTTGCTGTCTTTTAAGCGATTTACCGACGTTGCCAATCCCATTCCAATGGCCGTACCACCTTCAATAATTGTATTGTACCTTATTTCCTTTAAAGCACTTAACACAATGGATTTATCACTTGTAATTGGCGTTTTAGTATAACTTTCTCCAGCATACTCCACTAAACCAATTCTATCATTTGGTCGTCCTTGTATAAACTCTGCAGCTACTTCCTTTAAAGCTTCTAATCTATTTGGCTTTAAATCTTTGGCCAGCATACTCGCCGATACGTCAATAGCAATTACAATATCAATACCTCTAGTGGTTTTTGTTTTTGTTGAAACATCAACCGTCTGCGGTCTTGCTAACGCCGTAATTAATAATGCTAAGGCAATCAATCTCAATGCAAAAAGGAGGTGTTTAAACTTTGGCAACCACGAATTGGTAACTTTAAACCCTTTTAAACTTGAAATTTTAAGTTCCGCGGTTTGTTTTTTATGCTTGAAAATATACCATAGTAGCGCTAGTGGTAGTATCAAGAACAACCAAAACCATTGTGCATTTAAAAATTCTATACCTTCAAACATCTATTCTTCCGTCTCTAGTTTTATTAATTCTACCGAGCTCAATATGCGCTCAATAATTTGATCGGCATAAACATCATCATTCTTCCATAACAATACAACCTGCTGTAAAAGATTCTCAGTACTAAACCCAAGAATTACATAATTACCTTTTACATGTATGTCTGAATTTGGAATTAAAAATTCACCCGTACCATATGTTTTTAGCCCCTCCTGACCATTAGGAGTGATGAATTGTTCATTCTTTGTAATTAAATTTTGAGCGCCTTCTTTTTCAAATTTTGATAAGCTTTCTTCTGCTACTTGATTTAAATCAATTTGTTTTGATTCCGTTTTACCATCAGGCCCAGGCTGTGAACTAAATTTAGATGAGGTTACAACAACATTTATATTGTCATTTATTTCGCCATAAGCAAATACAATTATTTGTGCTTTCCCTTTAAGTTCTTCTGGCAACTCAATGTTTTGACGTTCTAAAACTTTTGGAGTTGTAAGGGTAATCCCTGGTGCCCCATACTCGCTAGTCACCCATTCCTTTTGCTCTAACAATTCCTTACTCTCATGTCCAAAAATTGTATCCTTAACATAGGCAAAGCCGTAGTGTAAGGAAAATCCTAAATAAGTTACAATCAGCAATGTAATTGCTGCAGCTACAGTAATTATTATTTTACGTTTTTTCTTTTTTTCTGCTAATTCTTCCTGATAGCGTTGATCGGCTAGCAATTCTTCTTCTGTTGGTTCAGGCAGCGATTCTTTTACATGATCAATTTCGACATCAATTGTATTTCTATCTAACTTCGCCAATTCAGGATCTGGTTTTGACTTTGCAAATTTTACCAAATCGGCACGTCTAAAAATTGTTTCTATGTTTTTGATAGTATCTTTTTCAAGATCCATTTGATTCCCATCCTTTAATAATCTAAGTCGACCTATTAGTTCTTCTGTCGTGCTCTCTAAAGCATGGTCATAGACTTTCTCATTTAAGTACTTTCTAATTATTAAGGTTAATTCAGAATAGTATTCCTTAATCTCTTCATTTTTTAAATAGCCTGCATTATCTAATTTCTGAAGCGCCAATTTAGCGCGATCATAAGGTGGTAATAACGCTACTTTTTCTTCATTGGTTAATGGTTTTTCCCTCCAAATAAACCAATACATTAAAAATCCAATTACACCTAAAATCAACAACATAATTAATGTATATAACCACCATTTACTCGGGCTCTTTTCTACAGAAATAATTGGTTTAATATCATATAAGCCTTGTTTAACCGTATCTACTACAATATTGCGAACTTCTACTTTTAAGGAATCGGTTAAAAATTCATAATCCCCAATAACAATTTTTTGCTGTGGTATTGTATAATGCCCAGAATCAAATTGTGTTAATCCATACTTCTTAATAAGTTTGAATCTGTCATTAGTTTTTACAGCATCAACTTGATATGATTCTATCATTTCGAGCGGCAGAAACGTTTGTCCTTCTGGGAAAACAACCAAGCTTGATGTATCAACCTCAATCTCAATTTTAAATGTAAGCTCTTGTCCTATTTTTATTGACACAGAATCAATAGAAGTTGCTATCTTTTGAGCTGAAGAATTAAGTGCATAGAGAACAAAACAGAAAAACAACACAAGTACTCTGTACTGTTTCAAATTAAAATCCTTCATACTTAATTTGCTATTTATCATCTCTCTTATCCTCTTCGTTTAAAATAACCTAATAATTTTTTTACATAGCTTTCGTCAACTCTACAGTCAATAACGCCAGCTCCAGATTTCGTAAAGCTATCTTTAAAATATGCTACTTTTTCCTGATAAAATTTACTGTAATTAAAACGTACACTTTTAGATGCTGTATTGACCAACATCAACTCACCGGTCTCTTCATCTTGCATTTGAACCAATCCTAAATTGGGTATGGATTCTTCGTGTTTGTCATAGACACGAATACCGGTAACATCATGTTTTCCAGACACAATTTTTAAGGTCTGCTTATAATCATCAGTAATAAAATCCGATAATACAAAAACAATCGCCTTCTTTTTCATGACATTAGATAAAAACTTGAGCGCTTCTACAAAATTGGTGTTTTTACTTTTGGGTTTAAATTCAATCAACTCACGTATAATACGCAATACATGAGAGCGTCCCTTTTTTGGTGGAATATAAAGTTCAACCTCATCAGAAAATAAAATCAGGCCAATTTTGTCATTATTTTGAGTTGCAGAAAAAGCTAATGTGGCAGCAATTTCGGTTACCACTTCAATTTTAAATTGTTCATCCGTTCCAAACAATTCTGAACCCGAGATATCCACCATTAACATCATGGTCAACTCTCGTTCTTCTTCAAAAACTTTTATGTAAGGCTCGTTGTATCTTGCTGTAACATTCCAATCAATGTTACGCACATCGTCGCCATATTGATACTGACGCACTTCACTAAAAGTCATACCCCGTCCTTTGAAAGTAGAATGGTATTCTCCTCCAAAAATATGATCAGACAGGCGCCGTGTCTTAATCTCAATTTTTCGAACTTTTTTTAGTAATTCCTTAGTATCCATTTTTCTTCTTTGTCACCCCGCACTATGTGTGGCATCTATCTAATTAAATTCTAACAAATAATAATGAGATTCCTGCTTATGCAGGAATGACAACCCTATGGCACTTCAATTTGGTTAACAATCTTGTTGATGATATCTACTGTAGTTACATTTTCAGCCTCAGCCTCATAAGTGATGCCAATTCTGTGACGTAAAACATCATGAACTACAGCACGAACATCTTCAGGAATCACATACCCTCTTCGCTTAATAAAAGCATAACACTTTGCAGCAGTAGCAAGGTTAATACTTCCACGAGGAGATGCTCCAAAAGAAATTAAAGGTTTTAAATCGGAAAGCTTATATTTTTCAGGGTAACGTGTTGCAAAGATTATGTCTAAAATATATTTTTCAATTTTCTCATCCATATAAACTTCTCTCACAGCTTTTTGAGCTGATAAAATTTGTTCCACAGAAATCACCGGGTTCACTTTTTCATAACTCCCTTTTAAATTGGCCCGAACGATCAATTGCTCTTCATCCATTTTTGGATAATCAATAACCGTTTTTAGCATAAAACGGTCAATCTGAGCTTCTGGTAATGGATAAGTTCCTTCTTGCTCTACTGGGTTTTGTGTTGCCATTACTAAAAATGGTTTATCCAAAATAAATGTTTCATCACCAATAGTGACCTGCTTCTCTTGCATCGCTTCTAATAAAGCGGATTGTACTTTGGCTGGTGCCCTGTTAATTTCATCTGCTAGTACAAAGTTGGCAAAAATAGGCCCTTTCTTAATTGAGAAGTCATTAATTTTCATATTATAAATAAGTGTCCCTACAACATCTGCAGGTAACAAATCTGGTGTAAACTGAATTCTACTAAAGCTTCCATCTACCGCTTGAGACAAGGTGTTAATTGCTAAGGTTTTTGCTAGTCCTGGCACCCCTTCAAGAAGAATATGACCTTGTCCTAATAGACCAATAAGTAAACGTTCTATCATATACTTTTGGCCTACAATGACTTTATTCATTTCCATCGTAAGTAGATCTACAAAAGCACTTTCTTTTTCAATTTTCTCACTGATTGCCTTAATGTCAATCGTGCCTGTATCTTCCATCATAATATTTATTTTAAGAGCGTGAATATAGCTCGCTTTTTTCAACATCGCAAATTGTTAAAATTTTTCTTGAATTGCTGTTAATAATTGGTTAAAAAATGCGGGGTTTTAAAGCTTTAAAGCGTATTAAGTTTTCTATTTTTAAACTTCAATTAAAAAAATTCTGCCTTTGCGGAAATAATAAAGATCTTTCTATGAAAAAAACAGCTTTAATCACCGGAGCTACGAGTGGTATAGGACGTGCAACTGCGCACGAATTTGCTAAACACGGCATAAATTTAATTCTATGCGGCAGACGTCAAGAACGCCTAGATACCATTCAAAAAGCATTAAGTAAACAAACCGAAGTCCATATTCTTAATTTTGATATACGCGATAAAGCTCAAGTTTTTGAGGCTATTGCTTCGCTTCCTGATGCTTTCAAAACTATTGATATTCTAATTAATAATGCTGGAAACGCACATGGGCTTGATGCCATACAAGATGGATTATTAGAAGATTGGGATGCCATGTTAGATATCAACGTAAAAGGCTTGCTTTATGTGAGCAAGGCCATAATTCCAGCCATGACAGAACGGCAAGATGGTCATGTTATCAATATTGGTTCTTCGGCAGGAAAAGAAGTTTACCCAAAAGGCAATGTGTACTGTGCAAGTAAACATGCGGTTATTGCTATTACCGATGGCATGCGTATAGATTTAAACCCTTTTAATATTAAAGTAACCGCTATCAATCCTGGTTTGGTAGAAACTGAATTTTCTCAGGTTCGGTATAAAGGCGATTCAAAAGCAGACAATGTGTACAAAGGTTATAAAGCTTTACAAGCTCAAGATATTGCTGAAATCATTTATTTTGCAATATCAAGACCTGCGCATGTCAATATTGCTGATTTATTAGTGTTTCCCACTGCACAGGCTAATTCCACTACCGTGAAAAAATCATACTAATTTAAAATGAACCCTACTATTTTTAGGAATTAAATATGATTAATAAACGCTTACTTATTAAAAATCTTTTAGCTCATAATGATGAGAACAGTTTTTATGATAAAAAGCTTAAAATCAATATTTCTGTAAAAGAAGGCAAAGCAAAATTCTTAAAACACATCTGTGCACTTTCAAATAGTAATCCAAAAAACAATTCTTATATCGTAATCGGTGTTGAAGATGAAGATAATAAAATTATTGGCGTTGATTTTTTTGACGATAGTAAAATTCAAAACCTAATTAACGCCTATCTTACTAACCCTCCAATTGTACAATATGAAAACATCCCTTTTCCCCATTTACCAGATGACAAAGTTGTTGGCCTTGTTACTATTAGACCTGTTGAAAATTTAACTTCACTTCGAAAAAACATATGGAAATATTATGGTGGCGCCGTTTTTTTTAGAGATGGCAGTATGAGCATGCCAAAAGTTTTTGATATCAAAATTGAGGATGTTAACTCTGAAATTGTAACTGCTATTGAAAATCATGCGCAAAACAACATACAACATACTCTTGATGCTGTTTTTGCATTTATGAATAAACGCATTGACTACAACCCACAATACATCGTTTTTAAAGAATATTTTGTAATGTGTTGGTCTGGGCAACAAAAAACAATTAAAGGGGAATTGTATTTCTCTAGAGTTGATATTGAGCTTGTAAATGAACACGTTAGACTCTTCTTTTCTACGCTAGATGAAGTTGCTATCTCCTTCGATAAAGATTCTTTTAAAATTATTGAATACGTTAATTTGGGACTTCACGGTACAAATAAATATTATAAATTAGAAGAGACCCTAATTAATTTTGGTAATAATGCCACATATAATATTCATACTAAATTGCTCTTTGTACCACCACAATTTGACAAAAAAGCATTGTATCATATTTACAATAATAATAATGCCATTCTTGAAAAACTAAAAAAAGGAATTGCACTTAATAGCGGGGAAAAGCAAGACTTAAAGAACCTATCACTTACATATCTTATTTGCTATCTCAATGCGTTTCCAGAAGCTATCGACAAATTAATCGCAGCAAAAACGCTATTAAAAGCATATGATTCTGATGTTTATTTGCTTTATAAAGAAGCAATAAGAATTTTAAGAAAAATCAAATATAGTTAGTTGCTATTCTCAATTTATCTTAAAATTCTTTTATGTATTATTTGTTGTTATTCAAACAAACAACTGCATGTGCAATAATATAAATATTTCCGCTTATTTTATCAAATTCATAATAATCTTTTAACTCGCCTTCAGGGTATGAATGTTGCGCTGTATATTTCCCTGGAGCCACTGTAGGATTGCCATTATTTAAAGTTGGATATTTTTCATTTCCAACATATAAGTGAGTTTCATAAAATGCATATCCAGGATTTGCTCTATAAATCACCTCGACTGAACCCTTTTTTAAATATTTAACAGACAATGAGCCTATAAGTTGACCTTTACTAAGATCGCATTGACCCGCTCCTTGATAAATATCAAATTCATCTTCAAAACCTTCTTTTAATGGTCCAATAACCCAACCCCATCTATTAAATCCATCTTCCAAAAAACAGCCATCTTTAAAATAGGCAAAAGCTGTTTCACATTTATTGTCCTCTTTAGATCTATCTTCAATAAGTAATTCTTGGTTTTCAGTAACCGTTTGGATCTCATCAGTCTCACACGAAACGAAAGCCATTGAAATCAAGAATAGTAATAAAATCGACTTTTTCATAATTGAATGTTTAGTTAATATTCTGTAAAACTAGAAGATATAAGCTTTCAAATCAAAATAACAGTTTATTATTCGATTAAGGTCAAAATGATAAGGAGCAAAAGATGTATAATTGAAATAAAAGTAAGATTAAACTTACTTTTATTTCATTAAAAAACGCTTTTTCAATTAATTTAGCATCTACAAAAGTGTTTTTGACAATACCTAATGTTAAGAATATTAGCCAATGGTTAATGTCTACTTATTTCTTACAAACTAAGAAAATATATTAATATTAAAAAAGTGAAGCATAATTAGATCTTTCAATTATGTTTAATTAGCATCCAATTATACATTCTTCGCTACCAACCATAAAATAATAGTCTAAAAGATTGGTTCTGAACGTATATTTACTGAGCTATTAATTAATATTTTGATATATCCCCGTTTCTCCCGACAAAGTTCCGGCACTGAAACGGGGTTCTTTTTGCTTTCATTTTATTTCATGAAAAAATCCCTGCCGAAAAGATAGGGCAAGCTGAAGCTTTATTGATTTGACGGTGGTATTGGGTTTTGATTAAACAAAAATTGATCTGGTATAAATTTCACACTCTCACTTTGGTAAAACCCATAAGCATGTGACCACCAATTTCTAACCGATTTTTTTTCAGTAAACAAATATGAAGTTTTGATTTCAAATTGAACGGTATTTGTATTTATTGTGACAACCGCTATGTAGTAATAATGTGCCTTATCATTATCGGACCTATATGCAACAAAATTATAACCGTATACGCCCCTTTCTTGAGAGGGCTCTATATAGCTATCGTATTTAATATCCTGTCCAAGATTTAAAGCCGCCTTATAAGTCTCTAGTCTCGAAAAGGTCCAAGTACTTTTTGGTTGTGTAGCTTTTTTTAGATAAGCAATATCACCAGCTTTTAAACGTGCAACAAATGCGGAACCTATTTCATCTATTTTTTGAAAAAAATTAACTTCATATTGAGCTGCACTAAAATTGATACAAATCAATGTCATGCAGCTCAATATGAGTTTTAAGTACTTCAAATTAAAAATGAAAATATATTTTACAAATCAAATTTAATCCCTTGTGCTAATGGTAATTCGTCAGAATAATTTACCGTATTGGTTTGACGTCTCATATACACTTTCCATGCATCTGATCCCGACTCACGGCCGCCACCAGTTTCTTTTTCTCCTCCAAAGGCACCGCCAATTTCGGCACCTGAAGTTCCAATGTTTACATTAGCAATTCCACAATCTGAACCAGCATATGACAAGAATTTTTCAGCTTCCTTCATTTCATTCGTCATGATAGCAGAAGATAAACCTTGAGCCACACCATTTTGTTTCTCAATGGCATTTTCAACCTCACCAGAATATTTCATTAAATATAAAATAGGCGCAAACGTTTCATGTTGTACAATTGCAAAATGATTTTCAGCTTCAATAATGGCTGGTTTAACATAACAACCTGATTCATAACCTTCACCATCTAATACCCCTCCTTCAACCAACACTTTTCCGCCTTCAGCTTTTGCTTTTTCAATAGCAGACAAATACGTGTTTACGGCGTCATGATCAATTAATGGACCAATATGATTCTTTTCATCTAAAGGGTTTCCAATTGTTAATTGTCCATAAGCACCAACAATGGCATCTCTTACCTTATCGTAAACAGATTCATGAATGATTAAACGTCTTGTTGATGTGCAACGCTGCCCACAAGTTCCAACAGCTCCAAAAACTGCTCCAGGAACCACCACTTTTAAATCTGCTGTTGGTGTGATAATAATAGCGTTATTACCTCCTAATTCTAACAGCGATTTTCCAAAGCGTTCTGCCACTGTTGCTCCTACTATTCTTCCCATTCTTGTAGATCCTGTAGCAGAAACTAAGGGTATTCTAGGGTCTGTAGTCATCATTTCACCAACTTTATAATCGCCGTTAATGATGCAAGAAATACCTTCTGGTAAGTTGTTGTTTTTTAAAACATCTGCGATTATATTTTGACAAGCGATAGAACAGATTGGCGCTTTCTCCGATGCTTTCCACACACAAACATCACCACAAATCCAAGCTAAAGCTGTATTCCAGGCCCATACTGCAACTGGAAAGTTAAATGCTGAGATAATACCAACAACACCAATTGGATGCCATTGTTCTCTCATTACATGCCCTGGTCTTTCAGATGGAATGGTTTGTCCGTTTAATTGTCTTGATAAACCAACTGCAAAATCACAGATATCAATCATTTCTTGAACCTCACCATAACCTTCTTGCAAAGATTTTCCCATTTCATAAGACACTAATTTTCCTAATGGTTCTTTTAGTTCTCTTAACTTATTTCCAAACTGACGAACAATTTCTCCACGTTGTGGCGCCGGCATGTTTCTAAAAGATTTGAACGCTACGGTAGCCGTCTCCATTACTTTATCGTAATCAGCTCTAGTTGTTGTTTTTACCTTTCCTATTAATTTTCCATCCACTGGAGAATACGATTCAATAACTTCTCCGTTTGAGAAATTATTTGAGCCTGTTGAAGTTCCTTCGTTTATATCTTTAACACCTAACTGTTGTAAGGCTTCTTTAATTCCAAAATCGGTAGCAATGGCTTCCATATATGTTTATTTTTTTCGATTTATAATTTGAGTTGCAAAGATAGGAATAAATTGTTGTTTTCAATTGGGTGAGTTTTTCTAATTCACTTAACTTTAAAGGCCATTATTTATTATAAACTCGAAATTAAATGTCAGAAAAATTTAAACCTTATTACGCCGTAATCTTCAGCTCTACACAAACAGAATTTACCCACGGTTATACCGAAATGGCGGAACAAATGGAAGCTTTAGCTAAAAAACAAATAGGATTTATTAGTGTTGAAAGTGCGCGAAACGACATTGGTATAACTGTAAGTTATTGGGAAAGTATGGAAGCCATAAAAAACTGGAAAAAAAACGGCGAACATCTTTTTGCACAGCAGAAAGGAAAAAATCAATGGTACGATTGGTATAAAACAAGAATTTGCAAAGTGGAGCGCGAATATGAGTTTAAAAAATAAACAAACTACAAATCCACATATAGCGTTTACACTAATTTCTAATATATGTTTTTATCATATTATGATCACTTTTAAATGTTCCCGTCTTTTTAGTTTTAAGAATGTTTAAATCTTGTGAAATCCATATATGGTCTAGCGAAAGCAGAGGTATATTCCAAAACCAAGTCTCTCTAAATCCATTGCCTTTTTCGTTAAAGGCATGATTAAAATTGATTTTTATTTTGTGCAAAAACTTAGATTCATAAGGTGCATTAAAATCTCCTAAAATAATAGTGTTTTCTTTTTTAGTTATCAA
>JAGSHF010000145.1 GCA_023954685.1 Flavobacteriaceae bacterium
AAAATGGAGGCACGCCCTTGGTTGTACCAAACACCAATGGACATTTTAATAAAAGCTTCTAATGGCGCATCAGACTTTGGCAACAAATTTGGTCAACCCTTGATTTGTGGATCGGTTTTGACTTTCGAACACGAAGAAAATACAGCATCTAGTAAAGCAAAAGCAAGAAAACTTGGTTTTGATAAAGTGATTATGCAAGCTGGAGGTATAGGCTATGGCAAAGCAGATCAAGCAATAAAAGACACACCAAAAGAAGGCGATAAGATTGTCATTCTTGGCGGAGAAAATTATCGTATTGGAATGGGTGGTGCAGCAGTTTCATCAGCTGATACAGGAGCGTTTGCTTCTGGGATTGAATTAAATGCCGTACAACGTTCTAATCCAGAAATGCAAAAACGTGCAGCAAATGCCGTTCGTGGTATGGTAGAAAGTGATGAAAATTTCATTGTTTCTATTCATGATCACGGTGCTGGCGGGCATTTAAATTGTTTAAGCGAATTAGTTGAAGATACCGGTGGAAAAATAGATTTAGACGCCTTACCGATTGGAGATCCAACCTTATCGGCAAAAGAAATTATTGGTAACGAATCTCAAGAGCGAATGGGATTAGTAATTGCCGAAAAACATATCTCTACGTTACAAAAAATTGCCGAACGTGAGCGTTCACCAATGTATACTGTTGGTGATGTTACCGGAAATGATCGTTTTACTTTCGAATCAAAAACTAACGGTGACAAGCCAATGGATTTGGCCTTAGAAGATATGTTTGGTTCCTCTCCAAAAACCATTTTAACTGATAATACTGTTGTTAGAAATTACAAGAATTCACGTTATAAAACCAAAAATTTACAAATATACTTAGAGCAAGTTTTACAGCTTGAAGCCGTGGCGTGTAAAGACTGGTTAACAAACAAAGTAGACCGTTGTGTTGGCGGTAAAGTTGCCAAACAACAATGTGTTGGGCCGTTACAAATCCCGTTAAATAATGTGGGCGTAATGGCCTTAGATTATAAAAGTAAAGAAGGTATTGCGACCTCAATAGGTCACGCGCCAATTTCGAGTTTAATCAACCCAGAAGCTGGTAGTAGAAACGCAATTACGGAATCGTTAACCAACTTAATTTGGGCACCATTAAAAGAGAATTTAAAAAGCACATCACTTTCTGCGAACTGGATGTGGCCATGCAAAAATGAAGGTGAAGATGCACGTTTATATAAAGCTGTTCAAGCCGTTTCAAAATTTGCGATTGAATTGGGCATTAACATTCCCACAGGGAAAGATTCGCTTTCAATGAAGCAAAAATACCCTGACGGTGATGTCATTTCTCCTGGAACGGTTATTATTTCCGCTGCAGGAAATTGTAATGATATTTCAAAAGTAGTCGAACCTTTATTACAAATTGATGGTGGTAATATTTATTATATAAACATCTCACAAGACGATTTCAAATTAGGTGGCAGTTCGTTCAATCAGATGTTAAATACCATTGGAAATGAAACGCCTGATGTTAAAAACCCGAGCTTTGTAAAAACTGTTTTTAACACCATTCAAGACTTAATTAAAACAGACAAAATTAAAGCTGGGCATGATGTGGCTTCTGGTGGTTTAATTACATCTTTATTAGAGCTGTGTTTTGCCGATGAAAATTTAGGAGCAGATATCAATATTTCTTCTTTACATGAAGAAGATTCTATAAAGGTGTTATTCTCTGAGAATTCAGGAATTATTTTTCAGGCAGATGCTGCTGTTGAATCAGTATTTTTTGATAAAAATATTGAATTTTTCAATATAGGAACAGCTAATAATTCAGGAACAGTAAACATCATAAATAATGAGGATACTTTTACTTTTAATGTTTCTGATACTAGAGATATTTGGTATAAAACATCTTTCTTACTCGACCAAAAGCAAACCTCTAATGGATTAGCTCAAGATCGATATGATAATTTTAAAAATCAACCTTTAAGATATACATTCCCAAAACATTTTACGGGCAAACTACCTTCAATTTCAACCGGCGTCGAAAAGCCAAAAGCGGCCATCATTCGTGAAAAAGGATCAAATTCAGAACGCGAAATGGCAAACGCCATGTATCTGGCAGGTTTTGATGTGAAAGATGTGCATATGACAGATTTAATTTCTGGTCGTGAAACGTTGGAGGACATTAAATTTATTGGTGCCGTTGGCGGTTTCTCAAATTCTGATGTTTTAGGATCTGCAAAAGGTTGGGCTGGTGCTTTTAAATATAACGAAAAAGCCAATATAGCCTTAAAGAATTTCTTTAAAAGAGAAGACACCCTTTCAGTTGGAATTTGTAACGGCTGTCAATTATGGATGGAATTAGATCTCATCAATCCAGAACATGAGATTCATGGAAAAATGACCTATAATGATTCACATAAACACGAAAGTTCATTTACCTCGGTAAAAATTGAAGAGAATAATTCTATTATGCTTTCTACTTTAGCTGGTACAACTTTAGGTGTTTGGATTTCGCATGGTGAAGGGAAATTCAATCTTCCTTTAACAGAAGATAATTATAACATTGTTGCCAAATATGGATATGAAGGTTACCCTCATAACCCTAATGGATCTAATTTCAACACTGCAATGATGTGTGATAAAACAGGAAGACATTTAGTAACAATGCCACATATAGAGCGCTCAACTTTTCAATGGAATTGGGCTAATTATCCCGAAGGAAGAAAAGATGAAGTATCGCCTTGGATAGAAGCTTTTTTAAATGCTAGATTGTGGATTGAGAAAAGACCATAACAATACAGTACTTTTTCTAATAATAAGCTTTAAGTTTATTTTGCATAAATTAGCAAATGTTTGCTCTATATAAGCGTTTGCTAATTTATTTACAGAATGAAAAACCGGCTTAGGATTATTGCTATAGTACTTATATTATTATGTCTTCCTTTTGCCATAAAAACTTTAGACATTAATCTTGAAGTCTTTCCTTCAGTAATACTGCCATCTTATTCCCAGCCTATTAAAATAGATAAAGATGTAAATCTTACTAAATATGAGCTATATGCCATTGATAAAACAGGCAAACAAAAAAAAGTAGATCATCATAAGTTTTTTAACAAACCTCTTTTTCCTTATTCAAATTGGATAATTAGAAATAATTTTGGACTAAATAACCCTGAAGTTAAAACCCATAGAACAGTAAGATTAGGTTTTTCATATACAACAAGATCTAAGACTACTGAAGCGGAAGTTCTTAAGACGAAAAAATGGTTAAGTAAAAGACTATTGAATCAAGGATTTGTTGATTCTTTTTTAATTGTAAAAAAAAACAAACTCATTCTTTCCAAAGAAACAAGAAAACAAAAAATGAAAGTGTTTATTAATGATACTATTTTTCAACTATATAAATAGTCAAGCATCAATACTCTATTTGAGAATAGAAGCTTCAACAAACGTCAGTAAAAACAGTTTACCTTATTTTCGTGTAATCTTTGGTTCTCTAATGTTGCTTTATTTTTTACCATCTTGGTCATGGATTAATGATATTCCTCCTGCTTTTTTTGACCCTCAAGTTGTTAGTTTAGCATACCTATTCAATGGAATTTTGCCTGATTTTTTTTATATATCAGCAGATATTACTGTAATTGTATTATTTGTCTTAATTATATTGGGAATACGAACTAGAATTGCATTAATTACTATGTTTATTTTGAGTGCTTTCTTTTACAGTTTCACGTATAGCTTCGGAAAGATTGATCATAACACTTCGTTTTTAATTTTCACATATCTTGTATTAGCCTTTACAAATTCTGGTACTGATTTAGCTATTTTAAAAGATAAAAAACTTTCAAAAAAAACCGAATCGCTGGCTTTGATTTTGCTTTCTTTAATAATATGTTTTGGTTTTTTTTCAGCTGGAATTTCCAAGTTTATAAGATGGATTGATTTTGATTTATCTACAAGTGGTTTTCTTTCTTGGTTCAATACAGGATATTTTTTAGGTGACAGCGAAATGCTTTTAGCACCTTATGTCTTTAACATTCCTGTTTTTATATTAGAAATATTAGATTATATAACTCCATTATTTGAGCTTAGTGCTGTTATGTTTTTATTAAATGGAAAAAAATCCTGGTTTATCTTTCTTCTTATTGCTTGTATATTTCATATCTCTACATTATTGCTTTTGAACATAGATTTTACGCTAAATATTTTAACTTATAGTATTTTTCTATTAACCCCTTTATTTAATCGATGTAACTTTCAATCTAAAAAATATCATCTCAGAATTAGAATTTTCGTCTATTTTATATTATTAATTGCCCTTATTAAAATTGCGTTAGTAATAATAGATGAACAAGTTCCATTTTCTAATTTTTTATCCATAAGTCAAAATACTACAAATTATATTAATCTTTTCTTATGGATAATGACTATTGGTTTAAGTTCTTATATTTTGAAAAACCCTAAAAGCTTTGGCTTAAAAACCAACTAATAAACCCAAAAAAAAAGGTGCTATATTTAATTATCAGTACTATATTTCATTTTCTCAATGCAGTACAAATAGAGAGATATTAATGCTAGATTGTGGATCGAGAATAAATAAGTATTTGTATAAGAGTCTAAAATACTTTAAATATGAAACAGCCACCAAAAACAGTTGATAGAAGAAATTTTATTAAAAAGTCTTCACTATTCACTGCAGGTGCTCTTGGAACAGGTAGTTTATTTGCTTCAGCTCAAATCCTTCCTACGGGGAATTTTTTCAAAATGAGAATTTTAATATTATTGGACGAAAAGAATGATATTAAACTCAAATGGGCACACTGGTATATATGATGAAATGGATGCGAATGGTAATTCTAAATCCCGTAAAAGGCATTAGTGTATCTGATTTAGATTATGTAGTTGATGAAAATGCAAATAGTATTGGTGTAATGCTTATCAATCTTGCTGCCACAGAACGTTTTTATCAAAGACATACATTTGAAAACAAAAAATGAGGTAATTGGTCTAAAGAAGATACTGACAAATGGACTAAAGCCTCTAGAATGAGAGAAAAAGCTAGAAAACAAATTAAGGGTCATAGTTTAGATTATTACTTAAATCTCCTTTCTGAAGTACGAGAGAACACCTTAAAAGAATTTAAAAATAGAGATGATGAATTATTAATTTCTGTTGATAAATATTTCCCTTGGGGTCCTACAAATAATTATTGCAAATGATTTCATGTTTGTGAACATGAATCCAACCATACTGGACAATGCAAATTCATCAAATCACGGATAACATAAACTTTTGGCAAAAAAGACAATCCAATGGAAATTGGCTAACTATCCAGATGGTAGAAAAGATGAAGTATCGCTTTGGTTAGAAGCTTTTTTAAATGAGAAAGAATGGATTGAAAATAAATAGTAATTTATTTATTTGATAATAAGTGTAACATTCAAAAAAAAATGAAGTCTATATAAATATACACTTCAAACTTTTTAATATGAAAACTAATCCATCATCAAAAAAACAATCAGTACTATCCCTAATTTTATTTGCATTTCTAATTTCTACAAATGCCTTCGCACAAAAAACCGTGAATGCATCTGATATCATGAGAGATATCAAAAACGGAAAAGACATAGCATACAATAATGTTACCATTGTGGGGACATTAGATATGACCTATATGGAAGATAAACTGCCCGATTTACCTAAAAGACGTTGGTATAAAAATGGAGGAAGTAATTCAATTGAGGAGCAAATTGAAGTCTCTATATCATTTACAAATTGCGTGTTTCAAGATGACGTTTATGCCTATATCCATGACGAAGATTCTGAATATACCTTTGTTGCTAATTTTGAGGACAACATAAAATTTACTGGGTCAACCTTTAAGGGAGAAGCGTTATTTAAATATTCTGATTTTGAAAGAAATGCAGATTTCTCAGGCTCGAAATTTCAAGAACGCACCACTTTCAAATATGCTAAATTTGACGAAAACGTAAGTTTTGCAAATACTACTTTTAGAGAAGATGCTATCTTTAAATATTCTGAATTTAGACAAGGGGTTTCATTTAACAACGCGGCTTTTGAAGATGATCTTGATATTAAATACACCAAAGTCAAGGGCGAATTTGATATCGCTAAGATGACGGTTGGTAATGATATCGATTCAAAATACACTAAAATCAATGGAAAAGGATTTACTAGTTATTTGCTAAAAAGCAGAAACTAAAACAATTATCATCAATCAAATGGGGAAGGAATGGTTTACGCCATTCCTTTTTTTATGCATGCATTTGAAAATCGTTTTTTATTTCATATTTTGCGTGACTCCTAACCTTTACATATTACATGACAGAAATCACGCGTATATTTGAATTTCCGCAATACCAACTGGAAAAATATAATCTAGATAAGGCTTTAACGTCAAAAGCTAATGGAAAATGGTATTCTATTTCCACTCAAGAATATATTAATCAGGCGAACACGATAAGTCGTGGTTTATTACGTTTAGGTGTTCAACCTAATGATAAAATAGCGGTGATTTCTACGACCAATAGAACGGAATGGAATATTATGGATATTGGTATCCTGCAAACTGGTGCACAAAACGTGCCTATTTACCCTACTATTTCTAAAGAAGATTATGAGTACATCTTAAACCACTCTGAAGCAACCTATTGTTTTGCTTCTGATAATTCTATTTTAGAAAAATTAAATCAAATTAAAGGCAACACAAAATTAAAAGCAATTTACACTTTTGATGATGTAGAAAATGAAGAAAGTTGGAAGGCAATTTTAGATCTTGGAAAAGATGAATCAAATCAAAACGAGGTTGAAGCGCGTAAAGACGCTGTAACTCCTAATGATTTGGCAACATTAATATATACCTCGGGGACTACGGGCAGACCTAAAGGTGTTATGCTGAGTCACAATAATATTGTTTCTAATGTTTTGGATAGCGAAAAACGCGTACCATTTAATTATGGTAAGACAAAATCCTTGAGTTTTTTACCTGTGTGTCATGTTTTTGAACGGATGATATTGTATCTCTATCAATACTGCGGCGTTGAAATATACTTTGCCGAATCTATTGAAACAATGAGCGACAATTTAAAAGAGATTCAGCCGAATGTTATGACTGCAGTACCACGATTATATGAAAAGGTATTCGATAAAATTGTGGCTAAAGGCAGTGATTTATCAGGTATTAAAAAGATGCTTTTCTTTTGGGCTGTTAACTTGGGATTAAAGTTTGAACCATATGGCGCTAATGGGTGGTGGTATGAAAAGCAATTAAAGCTAGCAAGAAAACTTATTTTTAGTAAATGGAAAGAAGGTTTAGGTGGCGAATTAGACTTAATGGTTTCTGGATCTGCTGCTTTGCAACCAAGACTCACTAGGGTTTTTGCAGCTGCTGAAATGCCAATCATGGAGGGTTATGGTTTAACCGAAACATCTCCAGTTATTACGGTAAACGATCAACGTAATGGCGGTTTTCGCGTTGGCACTGTAGGACGTGTTATTGATAATGTGGAAGTGAAAATTGCGAAAGACGGGGAAATTATGGTAAAAGGGCCTAATGTCATGCAAGGATACTTTAAAGATAACGAAAAAACGGCTGAAGTAATGACCAACGGATATTTCCATACTGGAGATATTGGTGAATTTGATGCTGATGGTTTTCTAAAAATTACTGACCGCAAGAAAGAAATGTTTAAGACATCTGGAGGAAAATATGTTGCTCCGGCTCTTTTAGAAAATCAGTTTAAACAATCACGATTTATAGAACAAATCA
>JAGSHF010000182.1 GCA_023954685.1 Flavobacteriaceae bacterium
AGTGCCTGCGGTATTCTCAGCAGATGAGACTGCTGATGTTGGTCTTGATGATGCAACTCAAGTGGCAGACCTTGTTTTTAAAAATGTAAAAGAATCAGAATTTACAGGTAAAATAGAGTCCGTTACCATTAGTATTGGAGAAGATAAATAATAAAACATACTTTACTGAATTAAGAGAGGAAGCCTATGGGCTTCCTTTTTTTATGATATAAAATCAGGAAATCTAATTGGGTTTGATCTAGGATATGCCAATCCTTGAGAATTGATTATCTTGTGTTTTTTAATCCTATATCCATGAAACTATCGAAACTTATTTCGAGTACAATTTTAGTCGTACTTTTTTCTTGTAAAACCACTGATAATGCTAATTCTGTACATCAAACGAAACCAAAAAATGTCATCTTATTAATTGGTGATGGTACAGGTTTATCGCAAATATCTTCGGCTTTTTTCTTTAAGGAAACCAATCCCAATTACGCGAGATTTAAGCATATAGGATTAATAAAAACATCATCATCTATAGAAGATGTTACTGACTCTGCGGCAAGTGGAACCGCTTTTGCAAGTGGAGTAAAAACTTATAACGGCGCAATTGGAGTTGCTGTAGACTCAACTGAAGTTCCAACGCTAGTAGAAATAGCTTCCCCAAAAAACATTAATAGCGGCGTGATTTCAACATCATCAATTGTACATGCTACACCGGCTAGTTTTTATGCACATGCCTTAAGAAGGGGGTATTATGAAGAAATAGCGGCTGATTTAAGTGTTTCTGATATAGATTTTTTTGCTGGAGGAGGAACAAAGTTCTTTAATAAAAGAAAAGATGAGAGGGATTTATTGAATGAAATGTCGGCAAAAAATTTCAAAATTGATACAACAGCTTTAGGCAGTTTTGATACTATTAAAAATAATGATAAAGTAGGATATCTTTTTGGTTCAGAACATATGCCATCAATTGATAAAGGACGTGGAGATTATCTGCCAAGGGCTACAGAATTGGGGATTAAATTCCTAAATAAAGACAAAGCTAATTTTTTCTTGATGGTAGAAGGCTCTCAGGTGGATTGGGGTGGTCATGCTAATGATGCAGATTATCTCATTTCAGAACTCATTGATTTTGATGAAGCCATTGGGAAGGCACTTGATTTTGCAAAAGAAGATGGCAATACTTTAGTGATTGTAACTGCCGATCATGAAACAGGAGGGTTTACCTTAGCTTCTACAACTAGAAAAAATGAAAAAGGAGAAGAGTACAGCGACTATACTCAAGTGTCTGGAACTTTTTCAACTAAAGGGCATTCAGCTACTCTAATTCCAGTTTTTGCTTATGGTCCGGGTGCAGAAGCATTTTCGGGAGTATATGAAAATAATGAGATTTATCACAAAATATTGAAAGTGACAGGCTGGAAATAAGTAAGTAAATTATTAGATGATTAATTATGAGATATAAAAACATTATTATTTCAACGCTTATTCTTTTTTTACTTCACGGATGTGAAAAAAAGAAGACTACTGATCCTGTCGATGACTATTCATATAACCTCGGCGTTGTTGGTGGATTTTCTGAATTGGTAAATGCAGGTGTAAAACAGTTAGCACTGAGCCCAACACTAACTCCTGAAGAAATGGATGCTTTTATGGTTGATGCAGAGAAAACGGCATCTAAACATGATGTTTCTCTATATAGAGAACCTGATCTTATTGTTACGAATTTGTTTCCGGCGGATATTGCTAAAGGTTTAGAGGTGCTTTTATTATTTCAAGGCACTACAATAGATGAATATCATGCATTGAAAGCTGAAAAATTAAAAATGGAAAATAGCGGTACTTATACCGAACAAGCTCAAATTGATATTTCTAGGCGCTTTGGTAGATTGTTGAGTTATAGTCCTAGAAAAATTAATGCGTTGATTTCTCAAAACACATCCTATAGAACGATGGATGATTTTGGAATTCGCGCTCATAATGTTTTCCTCTATTATAAAGATTTAGAAAAAGCGACAGATTTTTATTCAAAAATTCTTGGTTTGGAAGTGGTTGCGGATTATACCATGGCAAAAATACTAAGGGTAACAGCAGACGCTTACATCATTTTGGTTGATGCAGACAAAGGGATGCATGCGGCAGAAGAACCAAAGACCGTTGCTATAGCCCTATTAACGGACAGACTCAATGATTGGTATACCTTTTTAAAATCCCAAAAGGTTGAGATAAAGTATGAGTATAAACCGAAGCAAGGCGGGGCTCATGATGGTTTTGTTGCGGTGGATCCGGAAGGCTATCTACTCGAATTTGAAGAATTTAAACAGCATGTGGAAAATGAACAATTGATGCCTATTCTACAGCAGAACAAAGACCAAGTTATAGCATCGACTCATGAAAAATCCACCCCAAAAAGCCTAAGTTTTCATTCAACAATAACATGGTTGTATTATAAAGATGTACCAGAAACGCAAAATTTTTATGAAAATGTATTGGGTTTAGAAATGCTTGCAGACCAAGGTTGGGCTAAAATTTATAGAATTTCAGAGACTTCTTTTTTAGGTATCGTTGATGAAAGAAGAGGGATGCATAAATTCACTGAAACCAAAGCCGTTAATATTGGATTTATTATTGATGATATTGATGGCTGGTTTAATTATGTAAAGAAATATAAGCCATTTGAATTGCGCAATGATGAGTTAGAAATCGAATCTGGAAAAAAATACACTGCTTTTGTAGGCTATGACCCTGAAAATTATTTTTTTGAATTCGATTTTTTCCATCCTCACAGAGATAATGATAGACTTTTAAAATCTCTTAATTTACAGGATCAATAATCTAATTTGGTTAGGATGTAGTGTATTAAGGATAATAGAATCAACTTTGCAAATACATAAAGTTTGCAATCGATCAAAATGACATTTGTATTTATTACAGAAAATTAAATTAGTTTGATGTCATAAATAAATCACCTTAATATATCATAACAATGAAACTTAAGGTGATTTACAAAAGAGAAACTACCACTACTATTTTATCATCCCACCACTTGCATCTAACTTTATATTTTTCCGTGCACCTTCTTTTCGCACTTGAATCTTATAATGCCTCTTCGCTTCTTTATTCTCAAAATAGGACACAAGGTATACATCTTTGTGAATGGCCCAACCTGGATACTGCTTATAAACGGTATTTCTAACGCTAGCAGGTAAAGATACATTTTCAAAACGCTCTAAGGAATTGATGATTTTTCCATCCCCGTCATAAGTTGCAATAATTCTACTTTCAGTTTGTTCAAAAATAACTTCATAGGACTCAAATTTACCATTGAAAATGGATAATTCTGTAATGTCATAACGCGCTGCTTTATCTTCTAATATTTTAACGCGATCTGGCGTATTGTCATCTTGCACCTTATTTAAATAGCTTGTATTTAATGGGGTTACGGTAACTGTTGCTAAAGCTTCTTCTTTTACTTTTGTATCGCCGTTACTTTGCGAGTAGCATAGGCTGGTGAAACCTAAAAAAATTAAACCTGTTACTAATGTTTTCATGATTACTGATTTTGATTAATGAATTTGATTTACTATTAATATTGAATTAGAGAGAAATCATTTTAAAGTTTCTTCATAATTCTGTTTACTAAAATTATTAAATATGTTGTTCAAATAATGCTACCTAAGTAGCATATTACTTTAATTAACAAAGTATTATGAGTTAGGTTTCTTATTTGCTGTTGCGTATTGTTTAAGTTTTTTTAAGTTAATTACCTCAATATTTTTCCATTTTACTTTAATGATTTTATGCGCCTTAAAATTTTGAATGTGCCTATTAAAAACAGCACGAGTTGTACCTATAAGTGCTGCTAGTTCGTCATGAGAAAGGTTGTTAATTATTTCAATTTTTTGAGAACTTACATTCATATGTTTCAATAATAATTTGGCAAGTCGGGTTGATGTGTCTTCTAATGTGGCATCAATAACATAGGTTTCTAGTAACCTAATTCTCTTTGAAAGATAAAGGACTAAACCGGCATAAACGTGTTGGTTTAATAGCAGCCATTGCCTCATTTTAGAAATTGGAAGACTGAAAACAGCCGTATCTTCAAGTGTTTCATAATACATTTTGTGACACCTTTGATCTAGTAATGAGATAGGATCAAACACATCGTGTTTATGCATTAAAAACAGTGTTAGTTGTCGTTTGTTTGCAAGATCGTGATTGTACATTTTTAGTCTCCCAGAAAGTACAATGTAGAATGTAAAAAGGGTTCTGTCTGTATCTAGCAAACAAGTTTTGGCGGGCCAATACTCTATGGTACCATGTTCTACTAAGGCTTCAATTTTAAGCGAATTTGATTTACAAAATAATGGATTGAGCCTTAATGTGGTCAGTAAGTTGTTTTGGTGTTCCTCTAGTTGTTTCATAATTATGGCATACGGCCTTAGGCCTATAAAATATAAGGTTATTTATATCATATAGAACTAGTCTAGAGGACTCTCACCAGATGAGGTGCTTCTTAAATCAAAGTTGATCTATTTTAATTTAATACTATTAGTCATTTAAATTTACAAAATAATTCAATACGATAAGAAATCAAGGCCGTTTTAAAAGTGTCTTTTAAGTAAAATTTGTGAGTATTTTACAGTAATCTCAGAAAGTGAAACTATATTAACTACATTTTTTAATGAGTTCTTGCCTAATTTCAGCCCATTCTGTTTTTAAAATACCGTAACAACAAGTGCTCCTTTTAAAATTATCAAGCATCAACGTATCTTTTCGTAAAATACCCTCCAATGTGGCACCTATTTTTTCAACAGCTTTTCGCGATGCTATATTGCGCTCATCAATTCTGAATTCAACCTTGTCAAAGGCTAAAGTTTCAAAAGCATATTGTAACATTAAAAATTTCATATTGAAATTGAGCCCAGTGCCTTGAAATTGTTTCCCAATCCATGTCCAACCAACATGTAAGACTTTATTTTTCCAATTGATAAGTCCGAAACGAGTACTACCAGCATAAGCCTGAGTTTGTTTGTCATAAATGATGAACGGAATGGTGGTTTTATGGTAGTAGCCATCTACTGCAGTTTGCACATAGGCTTTCAATTTTTCTGGTGTTGTAATATCGCTGGGTGAATATTGAATTAATCTTTCTTGACTAGCAACTTCTAATAGATTTTCATAATTACTTAAATCTAATAAAGAGAGCTTAACGTATATGTTTTCTAATGTTGGTGAATGCATATCCAAAAATATAATATTTGATAGATAAAACATCGATTCGTTAATAATTTATTGAAAGTTAACTAGTTAGATTATTTATTCTCAAAACTTTTGTGTATATTTATAATCTTCCTAAAAACATTATTCCCTATATATTAGGTGATTTCTTATTGGTTAATAGCAAATTAAAGACATTAAGCAAATCGTTTACGCCTTAATGCTGCGCCTTTTTCTACACAAAAACATTTCTACCTGTTAGGTAAATTATTGCTATTAATTAAATACCAACAACTATGCAAAATTTTACGAATGCCAATGGATATGCCAAATGGAGAGAGAAACCTATTAAAAAATTAACTTTTTGTTGTTTGACACTGCTACTCTTTTTGCTATCAACCACATTAACAAATGCACAAAAAGTAGCAAAATTAGAGCAAGCTGCTAATGGGAAATTGACAAGTCTCCAAAGCCCAGTTGATTGGGTTACAGGTGCTGTAAATGAACAAAAAGCGCACTTTACAGAGTGTATGACAATTCCATACCATTTGGAATTAATAGAACTTGTAATAGGAGACACGTATACGGTTACTATTGGATGGGATACAAAAAAAGGTACCACACAACATGCTATTGATTATTTAACTTCATATGATTATACGGGTAATCATGATGCATTTGGTCATATACCTGAAACAATTAATGTGCTCGATAATACGAATTTGGAAGGTGTTGGCGGAGTTTCTGAAATACGCTATCAAATACCATCACCAGATTCTAATGGTTCTCCTATAGTAGGTGAACCTACTGCTACGTTTAATGCATTAGCCTCTACTGATCGAGAAATGAGCATTTTTAATGGAACAATTACTTCAATGACATATTCCAATCAAATGGATTTAAGCCTTGCGGCTGCATCATCTGAATTGAATATTGAATTTGTTGCTACAGGAACAGAAGTTGTTTTAGCATGGGGAGGTCATATAGGTGCCGAATCTCTATGGGGGGAAGGTAATTCTGCAACTGCCATCAATGGTGCACCATACCATATGTTCAATAGTAGTTGTGTAGGTTTGAGTGGTTGTGGGAGTAAAGAAGTTCAATTACAAGCTTCGGCTGTTGAATCTCTACCATCGTGCTTAGTTTCTGGACCAACTGATGCCTGTGAAGAAGAGACAAATCTCATATTTACGGCTACCACAGATACAGGAGAGTTATATGAGTGGTCTTTAATAAATAATACTTCAAATGCTTCTATTGTAGGAGTGAATACCAATGCTAATGTTACTGTAGACCCTGGTACAATGGGAGGCTCATTTGAAATTCAAGTTGTAATTAGTAAAACGGTTACCAGTGGTGCGCTTAACACAACCTGTAGTCAGGTGGTTACGGTTAATTCTTCAAATGATGCAGGAGGAGATGGTACGGAGCGATTCTGTGAAGGGTCAGGGTCTGATATAGACTTAGAAGCTTCAGGGACAGGAGGTTCAGGAG
>JAGSHF010000224.1 GCA_023954685.1 Flavobacteriaceae bacterium
TACCCTTATTGGAGTATTGAAGACAATACGTGTACAAAGGTCTACAGCTTACAAAACGGAGCTCATATATCTTATCAAATCAAAATTAAAAAAGGTAATGATACTAAAATCATTTATATTGTAGATGATAAGATTTTAATGTAATAACTGGAAATCATTTAAAGTGAGTGAGTAGTCATCCAAAAAAAAGGACCACTCACTTACTCTTTATTATAAATTGACTTTCTGGTCTAAAACGTTTAATTTCGTTTAATCTCAAAAGAGTTGTAGACCTAAATATTGATATTTCTATCATTTATTTTTTCTCTTATATAGAGGACCCTACTTTTGATCAGTACAGAAACACCAGTTATTAAAAAATAGAATATTTAGGCGCTTTAAAATTCAGAAAAATAATTGTGGATGAAATCAATGCATACAATAACGCTCACAATAGCGTTTTTCTTAATAATATTGAATACATCTTGCAAGAAAGAAAACGCATCACATCGTTTTAATTTTGGAACTGAAAACGATTCAGCACTTCATTATTATAATAAAGGTTGGGAATATATTATGGATACAGGTGAATGGACAAAATCTGAAGCCGCATATAGAAAGGCCATGACATTTGATTCAGAATTTGTACTTGGAGAAGGTATAGTAGGTAAAATTACTACAAACTTAGAGGAGCGTCTTGACATCTATTATAAATTAGAAAGCAAGAAAGAAAACGTGACTATTGACGAACGTTTATTATTAGATGATTTATTATTAGTTCTTCAGTTATTTAATGCTAGAGATCAAGGCATAAAACTCGACTCAGATTTCTATAAAGATTTTTATGCGTCTTCAGAAAAAGGGATGCGAGCTTTTATTCACAAATATCCTTATGAAAGCTATATTAAAGCCGAGTACATTGAGGTATTGCATGCCAACCATGGTGCACAGGCCGCTTTAGATTCTATTGAAGTCTTGGCCACACCACAGCAGAAAATGCTTCCATTTTATTTAAGCTATGCCGCTTTTTTAGAATCTGAGCTAGGAAACTATGAGCATGCCTTTGAAAAAGCAAATCAGTTAAAGAAAGTTATAAATAATGATCAAGCGCCAGCAGTTCATTACACTTATGCCCAATTATATTTAGATATGGATAGCTTAAATATGGCTAAAACCAATATAGAAAAAACCATTGCTTTAGACCCTAGGCATCAACTTGCATTTCGTGTTAAAGCAAAAGTTGATAAAAAAATAGCTGAACAAGAAATAGATTCATTAAACTAAAAAAAAACAATTCTTTGGTATCAAAACTTAAATTCCCACTAATACTCGACGGAGGCCTCTCTAATGTTTTGGAAGGGTTTGGATGTAATTTAAATAATAATCTATGGGTTGCCAATTTATTAAGCACTAATCCTGAGGCAATTATTAAAACACACCTCGCTTATTTGGAAGCAGGAGCGCAAATTATTTCATCATCAAGCTATCAAGCGACTATTCCGGGTTTTATGAAACTTGGATATAGCGCATCAGAATCTGAAGCACTTATTTTAAAATCTGTAGAGCTTGTTAATATTGCTTTACAGCGATATTACGAAAACAATAGCCCTCAATACAAACCACTTATTGCTGCTAGCATTGGTCCTTATGGTGCGTATTTGGCCGATGGATCAGAATACAGAGGAAACTATAATGTAAGCGATCAAACCCTTTATGACTTTCATTATGATAGAATCATGATTCTGGAAAGTACATCTTGTGATATCCTTGCATTTGAAACCATACCTAGTTTTCAAGAGGCTCAAATAATTTCAGAAATATTAAAGCAAACCAATACAATAGCATGGGTATCATTTTCTTGTAAAGACGGTATTCATATAAATGATGGAACTCCAATTTTTTCATGTGCTAATCTTTTTAAATCCCATCCTAATGTATTTGCAGTTGGTGTAAATTGTACCGGACCAAAGTATATTTCATCATTAATTAACGAAATACAGCGCGTTGATAATGGTAAAAAAATTATTGTGTATCCAAATTCAGGGACATCATACAATGCCATATCAAAAACATGGGTCGAAAATTCTAATCCATTATCATTCTCTGAAATGATGAAAGTGTGGGTAGAGTTAGGTGCCGATTTAATAGGTGGTTGTTGCCAAATTGGCCCCGATCATATAAAATCAATAACCAATTTACGAGGTGGCATTTAAACCATTAATTATTTTCTTTTTGTAACTTGATTTAATTAACCAATCCATTTATGCTAAAAATCTTTAGGAATCTTCGTAGAAAATTACTTTCTGATAATAAAACCAGTAAATATACTATTTATGCTATCGGTGAAATATTCTTAGTTGTAGTTGGAATTTTAATTGCACTTCAAATAAACAATTGGAATGAAATCAAAAATAACCAAACAATTACGAATAAATATTTATCTGGTTTTATTAGTGATTTGAAAAAAGACAAAACACAGCTAGAATCATTAATTTATGTCAGAAAAAAGCAGAGTCAAAATGCCAAAGCGCTCCTTAGCATGGTAGAAGCGGATGAATATGACTTAGATGAATTTTATAATCACTATTACTTTCTATTTCCATTTTATAGGTTTATTCCTAATTCAAACACGTTAGAAGAAGTGCTCAATTCATCACATTTAAGATTCATTACTGACGAAGGTATAAAAAACAGATTGCTTGATTTACGGGGCTCATATAAAAGCATTCAACTAAATGAAGAACATGTTTATGAGGACAGAGCTATCTATTTATATAGCCCATTAACCATGAATCATCTTGAACTTAATGGGTTATTCATTGCAGATACGGGATTTGAAGTAGAAAAACGAGAAGCATCATTCTCAAAAAGTAAAGATGTCGAAGTCTATAAAAAAGATGTTGAATATTTAATGAAAGATAGACACTTTAAAAGCTTTATTAATCTGTTAGATTTCAACTTAATATTTGTCATACCTCAATTAGAAAAGGCTAGAAGTGATTGTGAATCCATAATTTCTTTGATTGAAGAAAAACTACAAGAGAATTAATTTTTTATTTCATATTCAATATGAGTAAAAATGAATCAAAGTTTCTTTTTGTAACTTTAGTAATTCTATAACTAACCAACAACGTGATTATGAAAATTTCTAAATTCCTTTTACTGTTAGTATTAATCGTAAGCGGTTGCTCCTCTCCTACTGTTTATGATGTTGTAATTAAAAACGGCACCATTGCAGATGGATCTGGCAACCCTACATATACTGGTAATATTGCTATCAATGCAGATACTATTGTGGCAATCGGAGAACTTAATAATGCAGTAGGTCATCTAGAGATAGATGCTACCGGTCTAGTGGTGGCCCCTGGTTTTATTAATATGTTATCTTGGGCCACCGAATCATTAATTGAAGATGGTAGATCACTAAGTGACATTAAACAAGGCGTTACGCTTGAAGTTTTTGGTGAAGGATGGTCGATGGGGCCACTTTCAGACAGTTTAAAACAACAAATGCCAACCACTCAAGGTGATATAAAATATGACATTGATTGGTCAACGTTAGATGAATACCTCCAGTCCTTAGTGAAACGCGGAGTTTCACCCAACGTCGCTTCTTTTATTGGTGCCACTACGGTCCGAATCAATCATATAGGTTATGAAGATCGTCCTCCTACCCCAGCAGAAATGGAATCGATGAAAGGCATGGTGCGTCAAGCTATGGAAGATGGAGCCATGGGTGTTGGTTCATCATTAATCTATGCCCCTGCATTTTATTCGTCTACCGAAGAACTCATTGAATTATGTAAGGTCGTAGGTGAATTTGACGGCATGTATATTTCTCATATGCGTAGCGAAGGCAATCGTTTATTAGAAAGTATTGATGAGCTAATGCGCATTGCCAATGAAGCTGACATTAGTGCAGAAATTTACCATCTAAAAATGAGTGGAAAAGATAATTGGCGTAAATATGATGATGTGGTTAAAAAGATCGATTCAGCAAGAGCTTCGGGATTACAAATTACAACAGATATGTACACTTATGTTGCCGGAGCCACAGGATTGGATGCTTCCATGCCTCCATGGGTACAAGAAGGTGGTTATGAAAAATGGTCTAAACGCTTAAAAGATCCAGAAATACGTGCAAAAGTTTTAGAAGAAATGAAAACACCAACTGATGCATGGGAGAATTTAATGTATGCGGCGGGGACTCCTGAAAATTTATTATTGGTTGGTTTTGAAAATGATAGCTTAAGACATTACACTGGAAAAACCTTAGCTGAAGTCTCGCAAATTCATGGCAAATCTCCTGAAGAAACCGCTATGGATTTAGTGATTGCTGATGGCAGTCGTGTAGGGACCGTTTACTTTTTAATGACTGAAGATAATGTGAAGAAACAAATTGCACTACCTTACATGAGTTTTGGCTCTGATGCCGGATCTATGGCCCCTGAAGGTGTATTTTTAAACTCTAGTACACACCCAAGAGCTTATGGTAATTTCTCAAGAGTGTTAGGAAAATATGTTCGTGACGAGAAAATTATTTCCCTTGAAGAGGCCATTAGAAAACTTACCTCCTTACCCGCTTCAAACTTAAAAATTAAAAA
>JAGSHF010000017.1 GCA_023954685.1 Flavobacteriaceae bacterium
AGATCAACCTATATTAATTGGAATCTTATTTGTAGGCGTATTTGTCTTAGGCATTGTAATTTCATGGATTAGCACTTACGTTGCTACCCAACGCTTTCTAAATCTAAAGACAGATCAGCTGTATTATTAGTATTGAATTATACATTTTCAAATGATGACATCATTTGAACCTTTGTTTAAGCTTAAATGACGTTACAATTATAAACAATCCTACAAGTGATTTTACTGCTTTTGAATCAGGGAGCTAGAATATGTCATTGAAAATGTAGAAGGATTTTGCATCATATTTATTTTGACCAATGTCTTTAAGATGGAATTTTAATAACTTTAGAATAATGATAAATAGATTGAATCATATTGTTTTATTGTGCATTTTTTTGATGCTTAATTCTTGCGTCATCAACAACCCTAAAGTTGAGGATTGTCAAATCACTAACATTAAAGTGACAAGAATTACAATTGGCTCATCAAATGACATTGTATTTCATGATGACGATACAGATTTTTATTATATTAACCGTGGCTTAGAGCGTGATTTAAATTTAGACAGTCTTAATGCAAAAGTTTTAAATAAAACCGTTACTTTGCATTTACCGAGATTGCTTTTAGGCACTTCTGAACATATTGCACAAATAGCTATTGGTAACGATATTATATTTACAGAATTCAAATAAAATGGGAGAACAAAAACGTAAAGAAGCACATAAAAATAATTTTATCTTCACTAAAAAGAATTACAAATTCATGTTTATTGGCTTAGGTTTTATTGCCATAGGCTTTATCTTAATGGCCGGCGGAGGTAGTGACGACCCTAATGTCTTTAATCCTGAAATATTTAATTGGAGACGTATTCGCTTAGCCCCAACCTTAGTGCTTATTGGTTTTGGCTTTCAGATTTATGCCATCTTGTTGAATCCCGACAAAACAAATTCTAAAAAATAAATTTCATACTCCAATTACATAATTGATACATTTGTTCCATGGAAATTATTGACGCAATTATTCTCGGTATTGTTCAAGGATTAACCGAATTTTTACCCGTATCCTCTAGTGGACATTTAGAATTAGGCAAAGCGATTCTTGGCGATAATTCTGTTCCAGAAGAAAGCTTGCTGTTTACTGTAGTTTTGCATTTCGCAACAGCCTTAAGTACTATTGTTATCTTTAGAAAAGACATATGGGATATTCTCAAAGGAATTTTCAAATTTAAATGGAATGAAGATCTTCAATTTCTTACCAAGATTGTCATTTCCATGATCCCAGCTATTATTATTGGATTATTTTTTGAAGATCAGCTCGAACAACTATTTGGTGGTAATATTTTGCTTGTTGGGTGCATGCTAATTATTACTGCCATCCTTTTGTTTTTAGCCGATAAAGCAAAAAGCACCAATAAGAAAGTAAGTTTTAAAAACGCCTTAATTATTGGTATTTCACAGACTATCGCAATGCTTCCTGGCATTTCACGCTCTGGAGCAACCATATCTACGTCAGTATTATTAGGGAACGATAAAACTAAAGCCGCACGTTTTTCGTTTTTAATGGTTGTGCCATTAATTTTTGGTAAAATTGCTAAAGACATATTATCGGGAGACCTGACTTATGATAGCGGCAACTTTACATTCCTTTCCGTAGGTTTTATTTCTGCATTTATTTCGGGTTTATTTGCCTGTACTTGGATGATAAAATTGGTTAAAAACAGTAAGCTGAGTTATTTTGCTATTTATTGTATTGTTGTAGGACTAATTGCCATAACATTTGCATTGTTTAATTAATGAAAACTACCGAAGATTTTCAATCAGGACAAGTATTGCTTATTGATAAGCCTTTAAAATGGACATCATTTCAGGTGGTAAATAAGCTTCGATGGGAGATTAGACAAGCCTTCAATATAAAAAAAATAAAAGTAGGACATGCCGGTACGCTAGATCCCCTCGCCTCAGGATTATTAGTGATCTGTACTGGTAAAATGACCAAACAAATTCATGTTTACCAAGGCCAGATAAAAGAATACACAGGAACAATTGTTTTAGGAAGTACTACCCCTTCGTACGATTTAGAAACGGAAATCAATCACACATTTAGTACGGATCATATTTCTGACGCTTTAGTAAAAAGTACTACCCAACAATTCTTAGGAGATATTACGCAGATTCCTCCTATTTTTTCAGCTATTAAGAAAGACGGCAAACGTTTGTATGAATTTGCAAGAGCGGGAGAAAGTGTTGAAATTAAATCTAGAACCGTACATATTTCTGAATTTGAAATCACACGCTTTGAACATAACGAAGTTGATTTCAGGGTGGTTTGTAGTAAAGGGACTTACATTCGTTCTTTAGCAAATGACTTTGGTAAAGCCTTAAATTCTGGAGGGCATTTATCTGTTTTACGTAGGACAAAAATTGGTGATTTTGATGTTAATCGCGCTTTATCCATTGAAGATTTTATTGAATCATTACCAAAAAAACAACTTTGAGTTTTGTCTAAATCTTTAGTATTTGAACTTTTTTCAATACTTTAACGTATATATTAAGTACAGAACGAAAAAAATTAGAAACCTAACTATGCTTGCTCCAAATACATACAAGGCTTTAATTGCAACTACTTTGCTATCTACTGCAGTCGTTTTTTTAGGTTTCACACTTCAAATTAAAAAGAAATCTGAATTGGTTGCTGAAACGTTTTACGATATGGAACCAGAAGCATTTGAAGAAGAAAAACGAGAAGAATTAGAGGAGATTATTAAAAGCCTAGATAATTTAAAATCCACCAATCAAGCGTATAACGAAACAAAAAAATACGAGGAAATTGAAGATAAGGCCTTTGAAGAACGTTTAGAAGAAATAAGAAATAGAAACAACACTGAGGACAATCTTGAAACAAAAAATTTAGAATCATCGTCAAAAAGTGCTATCAGAGAAGACGAAACCGATGCGTTTGATAACATTAAAGACGTTATTTCAAAAAGAACTCAAACTTCCAGTTCAAATTCTGAAAACAAAAATAGTTCTATAAGTTATTCATTACTTAACCGCACAAAAATTGATATCCCACCGCCAATCTATTTATGTGAAAATGGGGGCAAAGTTATTATAAACATAAAAGTAAATCAAAATGGCAAAGTGACTTCGGCGACGTTTAACAATGCTTCTTCTACTAACAATGGTTGTTTGGTGGATCATGCCTTAGAATATGCAAAAGCCTCTAAGTTCAATCGTGACGGCACTAAAGCTTCACAACTAGGCACAATAACCTTTGTTTTTAAAGGGAAACATTAAGCTGAAGTTGTTCTAATTTTTGTTCTAAATCCCGCATTACATTTTGTCCTTTATCTTTATTATACCAGCGTTGTAACTCTTCTTTAAATTCTGGCGTTATCATATTAAATTCTGCTTTATGATCCAATACCATTTGCGTTGCTATACTAGGTCTTGGCCCGTATGTATCTTTTACTTCTAAAGTTTCAGAGTCTAAAATAATTAATTTTGGTATGGCCTGAGCGCCGTTAGTTAAAAACTGATTCATTAGTGCTTCATTATCATCACGAAGAACAAGTCTTAGATTGATATTAGAATTCAACGCCGCCATTTTATTAATTACAGGAATTACATGTGCTGCATCACCACACCAACTTTCGGTAATAACTAACCATGTAACTGGAGCATTAAATGCTTTAATACTATTTTGAACTGTTTCTGGAACCACAAGTTTCTTATCCCAACGCGCCATTCTTCTATCATTGAGCAACGTGAAATTTACTAAATTTTCAGTTTTATCATTTCCAGTTGTTGATTTATTTAAAACTAACTTCTTCATTAACCTTTGGTATTCAGTATAATTAATACTGTTACCTAAGCCATCCATAAGTATTTGATTCATATGCTTATATTTAAGAATTCAAAAATAGTATCTTGCTATTCTATATTCTATGATTTTTGTCATGACTCAGTCTGATTTTAATAAAAAACCTTACATATAGCTATGTGCGCAAAACAACGCTGTGGATGGTGTGTTGGCAATCCACTTTACGAAGCGTATCACGATACGGAATGGGGCGTTCCAGTTTATGACGATGACACGCTTTTTGAGTTTTTAATATTAGAAACTTTTCAAGCCGGATTAAGTTGGATTACCGTTCTAAAAAAACGCAATAACTTTAGATTGGCATTTGATAATTTTGATTACAAAAAAATAGCAAAATATGATCAAAATAAAGTTGATGCTTTACTCCAAAATTCAGGAATTATTAGGAATAAACTCAAGGTAAATGCAACAATCACGAATGCACAAGCTTTTATCCAAATTCAACAAGAGTTCGGAAGTTTTAGTAAATACATTTGGAGATTTACAAATGGGAAACCAATAAAAAATAAGATTCAGAATTACAAAGATGGTCCTGCTAATACGCCATTAAGTGACGAAATTAGCAAAAATCTAAAAAAACGTGGATTTAAGTTTGTTGGCAGTACTGTTATTTATGCACATATGCAAGCTACTGGTATGGTCAACGATCATGAAACAAATTGTTTTAGATACAACGAGGTTTAAAAATCTATTGGTTCAATAAGTGATATATCCTTTGAGTCGTATGGTATAATTTCAAGTAATTTTTGAATCGCCTCCACACGGGCTCTACTTTTTCTATTAGCTTTAATAACAATCCAAGGTGCTAATTCAGAATTCGTTTGCTCAAACATTCTTTTTTTATAGGCTGTATAATCATCCCATAACTCCAAGGCATTTTCATCTACAGCACTAAATTTCCATTTTTTAAGTGGGCTATTCTTTATTTCTTCGAATCGTTTTGCTTGTTCATCTTTAGAAATTGAGAAATAAAATTTAATCAACCTAATACCTGATTCTGTAATCATGCGTTCAAATTCATTAACTTGATTCATGAATCTCTCATATTCCTTTTGAGTGCAAAACCCGTTTACAGGCTCTACTACGGCGCGATTATACCAACTTCTATCAAAAAATACAATTTTCCCTTCTTTTGGTAAATGTTTGATATAACGTTGAAAATACCATTGACTTTTTTCTTCATCTGTAGGTTTAGGCAAAGCGACGACTTTAAACTCTCTAGGGTTTAAGTGCTGTGTGATACGGCGTATCGCCCCTCCTTTTCCAGCAGCATCACGTCCCTCAAAAATCACGACCACCTTTTCATCATTATCCTCAACCCATTTTTGAAGCTTGATGAGCTCTTCCTGAAGTTTAACAAGCTTAGCTTCATATTTCACAAATCTTAAAACTTTTGAAATGGAATAATCTTGCGGCTTAAAAAGCTGTTTAATCGCTTTTTTACTATTTAAAACTTTAAGGTCTTTTGGTGTAATTTCTTCCATTCTACTAATCTATTTGTTTTACCATACGATGATAACGTTGCACAACATTTGGATCTGGAAGCAAAATGGCATCCGATTTCTCTTTATCATCATAATCAAAGCGAGAGAGTACATAACGCATACTTTCTAATCGTGCTTGTTTTTTATTATTAGTTTTAATAATTATCCACGGGCTAAACGTGGTGTGCGATTTACTATACATTTGTTCTTTATAGAATGTATAGTCATCCCATCGTTTTTGACCCTCCTGATCCACTGGGCTAAATTTCCATCGCTTTAAGGGATTTTTAAGTCGAGCTTCAAACCGTCGTAACTGTTCACTTTTGGATATAGAGAACCAAAACTTAATAATCTCAACACCATCCTCATAAAGCATATGTTCAAATTCAGGCACTTGAACCATAAAGTTTTTGTATTGGTAATCATTACAAAACCCCATCACAGGCTCAACAACGGCACGATTGTACCAACTTCTATCAAAAAATACGATTTCTCCTGGGTTAGGCAATTCTTTTATATAACGCCTGAAGTACCATTGCCCTTTTTCTACATCTGTTGGTTTTGTTAATGCAACAACACGCATAGAACGGGGGTTTAAATGCTCGGTAAACCTTCGTATAGAACCTCCCTTTCCAGCAGCATCCCTACCTTCAAAAATGATACACACTCTTTTTTTTGTTTTTGCCACCCATTGTTGCAAATTCACAAGCTCGCCTTGAAGCTGCACCAGTTCCTTTTCATATTGCAACGTATCTTCAATATCTTTTATGATATCAGGATCTACTTTATTCTTAAGTATTTTTGAAAACTTCTCTTTGTTTTCAGAAAAATTAAAATCTTCTAATGCTAGCATAGTAATTTGTAAAGTACGAATATCACTCTTTTTTTTTACTTATTATATGACATTAATCAACTTATGTAAGTTAAGAATTTGTCGCGCGGAATTTCTACAGCTCCCAAACTTTCCAGATGAACAGTATGCAGTTGACAATCTATGAGTTTATAGTTTGTGCTTTGAACAAATGAAATGAATGCCAATTTACTCGAATTACTTACTGCAGAAAACATACTTTCTCCACAAAACATGCCATTATTTAAATCCACTCCGTAAAAACCGCCAACCAATTTATCGTCCTGCCAAACTTCAACAGATTTTGCCAAATTCCGCTCATGTAGGTTGCAATAAGCCTCAATCATAGTTTCCGTTATCCATGTACCCGCTTGTCCTTGTCTTTTTGACTGAGCACAATTCCTAATAACACCCTCAAAGTCTTGATTCATAGTAACGTTAAAGGTGCTGGCCTTTAGTATTTTACGCATGCTTTTGGATACTTTAAGATGATTGGGAAACAACACAAATCTTGGATCTGGTGACCACCATAAAATAGGCTCACCATCTTCATACCAGGGAAATATGCCACGTTGATATGCCAAAATCAAACGCTCTAAGGATAAATCTCCACCAATAGCAAGTAAGCCTTCTGCATTGGCTAACGACACATCTGGAAACGCAATATTTTTGCCAAGAAAATGCATTATTATTCGTTTTAGAAATCCAAATTAAAACAATTCTTTAAAAGGTATAAAAAAACCTCAACTTTTAAAATTGAGGTTCTTTTATTTTTTTAAATAACTTTACTAAAAAGGCAAATCGTCATGATCCTCTTCGTTTAAGTTTCCTGCTGGCTCAAAAGCATCTGCTGGTGGTACCGGGGGCACATTTCCGATAGATGAATCTGCTTGTGCAGCCTCAATACGCCAACCCTGAATTGAATTGAAATATTTAGTTTCACCTTGTGGATTAACCCATTCTCTACCTCTTAAATTGATATTTATTTTTACAGCTTGACCAACTTGAAAATTGTTCAATAAATCAGTTTTATCTTGAACAAATTCAACCATTATATGCTGAGGATATTGCTCTTCTGTTGTTACTACAACTTCTCTCTTTCTAAACCCATTCGATCCAAAAGTTTGAGTTTCTCCAATCATTTTTACTTTTCCTTGTACTTCCATCTTACTATTATTTATTTACTTAATATCTATATTCATTTTTTTAGGAAAGGAGCAATTTCCATGCACTTTCCACATCTCCAAAACTTAAATAGTTTTGTGCAATTTTATGTTTTTTTCTATGCGAAGCATCCTTGATATCTGGATAACGCTCACTAATATCGCTTATAAAAGCTTTAATTTCCTCCTCCGTAGGAAACTGTTCTACATTCCCTAACATCCCCAAATCATTACCTGTTAGAATCATACTGTTTTTAACAACATCTGGCATTTTATCTACACCAATACCCAACGTGCTTAACGGCTTTGGTATTTCAAAAAACCCTTTGTTAGCTCTTGTATAATAACTGCCACCTGCACGAGCTACCAAATCTAAATTCTCTTGATTGATCGAATCATCTGCATTGAGTACGTCTTTGGAAATGTGAAGCTTTACAACCTCGCAAATTATCAAATTTCCTGCGCCACCTTCCTTGCCTAATTTAATAACTTCATTGACTTTACATTCAAATTGAACTGGTGCTTCAGCAACTCTAAATGGTCTCACTACCGTTGATGCCAACATGGTCAACCCCGCTTTATCAAATTCATTAACGCCTTCTGGATACTCTGTGCTACTCAAAGACATTTGATGTACCAAATCATAATTCACTACATTAATTACAACTTCCTTAATAACCTCTACATTTTCCAATGTATGTTTGGTAGTATTATCTCTCACTCGACGAGCGGGCGAAAAAATCATAATAGGTGGATTAGCACTAAATACATTAAAAAAACTAAATGGCGATAAGTTTGAATTGCCGTTATTATCTATTGTACTTGCAAAGGCAATAGGTCTTGGCGCAACCGAACTCAATAATAATCCATGTAATTTTCCAACAGAAATTTCCTTAGGGTCAAAAGTGGTCATTAACAATAAATTTGAGCAAAGTTAGTGATAATCAAATTCTCCTAAAAACAGTTTTACTAACAACTTAAACAATAATATTAACATATTTGCATTATATTTAAAAATGAATTTTATAGCACATGCAGCTAACCGCAAATCGTAATTTTATCCGTTGGGTAATTATTATCTCTTCTTTCATAATAATATCGTTAATACTATGGAATACTTATATCTTTTTTCAAAATTTTAAGGCTGAAGAACGCATAAAAATGCAAACATGGTCTATTGCACAATCAGAAATTCAAGAAGTTTCTGATCTTGAGCAAGACATTAGCAAGTTAACAACCCAGGTTTTAGAGACCAATTCAACAACCCCCATGATTTTATTAGGTTCTGACAATACCTTAATAAGTAGTAATAATATCCCTGAAAAACAACTTAAAGATCATGATCAAATCATGAAACTTGTTGAGCGTTTCAAAAATGAAAATACGCCAATACCAATTGTTATTGATAAAGATGTTGCTAATACCATATATTATGGGAATTCACCGCTTTTAAATAAGCTCAAATATTATCCGTTAGCCCTTTTGCTCATTATTTTTCTTTTCGGTGCCGTTGTTTACTTTTTTTATCGCAGCTCAAAGAATGCGGCGCAGAATAAATTATGGTCGGGTATGGCAAAAGAAACAGCCCATCAAATAGGCACCCCTTTGTCCTCCTTAATAGGTTGGACAGAAATTTTGAAAAGTGAAAATGTAAATCCTGATTATCTCATTGAGATTGAAAAAGATGTGTATCGCTTGCAAACTATTACCGATCGATTTAGTAAAATTGGATCCATGCCAACACTAAAACCTACAAATTTTGTTGCAGCTACAAAAGAATCTTACGATTATTTAACAGCACGATCTTCAAAACTTATTGATTTTGAATTCGATATTCCTGAAGATGATTACAGAGTCAACCTCAACACTCAATTGTATAGTTGGACCATTGAAAACTTAGTTAAAAATGCCATCGATGCTATGAAAGGCAAAGGCAAACTAAAAATCGAAATAACAAGTGATGGTAAATTTGCACATGTCCTGGTACATGATACAGGTAAGGGTATTCATAAATCACAGTTTAGAAAAATTTTTGAACCCGGATATACCAGTAAAAAACGTGGTTGGGGTTTAGGGTTGTCATTGGCCAAACGAATTATTGAAGACTATCATGAGGGCAAAATAAAAGTGGTTTCTTCTGAAAAGGATATAGGAACAACCATGCAGATTTCTTTGAAACTAATTTAATTGTTAAAGATGACACCGCAATATTTTACCTTATCCGTAGTAAAATTGAAAAATAATTGTCCTGAGTGTTTTTCAAATGAAGGTTTAGAGCTTTCTTTTGAGCAAGAATTTATTGAATCAAAATTATATAAGTCAATCACGAATAAAACAAGGCATCAAATTCGCTGCACAAATTGCAATACTAAAATTTTCCCTGTACGCTGGAATGATGATATTGAACGCGTAGTGAATTACCACTACAAAACTTTTACCCCAAAAGCCGCTTCATTAAAATTGAAAAGAAGTGCCTGGTTTTTTTTCATAATCCTTCTGACTGCAATTGTTGTAGTAAGTTTCTTTGCCATGAATTTATAAAATAATATGGCTCGTGATCGAGTCCGCTATATTCTTAAAATCTTCAGGTGTAAGCTCCTCTTTGGTGATAAACCTTGCGTCTTCCATTGTATTTAAAGGAATAAGATGCACATGAACATGTGGAACTTCTAAGCCAATAACGCTCATTCCAACACGCTTACAATCAATTGCCTTTTCAATAGCCAACGCTACACTTCTAGAAAAATTCATCAATTTCGTATATGTCCCAACATCCAAATCAAAGATCTTATTCACTTCTTTTTTTGGTATACAAAGTGTATGCCCCTTAGCATTTGGATTAATATCTAAAAATGCCAAAAAATCATCAGTTTCGGCAATTTTATAACAAGGAATTTCACCATTGATTATTTTTGTGAAAATAGAGGCCATTAGGAACGAGAGATTTCTAAGATATCAAATTTCATAACACCGTTTGGCACCTGTATTTCTGCAACTTCACCAACTGACTTTCCTAAAAGTCCTTTACCAATAGGAGAATTAACTGAGATTTTTCCTGTTGCCAAATCCGCTTCACCATCCGCCACCAAAGTATAGTTCATTTCCATACCATTAGTTTGATTTTTTATTTTTACCGTAGAAAGTACCAAAGCCTTAGACGTATCAAGTTGCGATTCATCAATCAAGCGCGCTCCGGCTAATGCTTCATCAAGTTTTGCTATTTTCATTTCTAGCATTCCTTGTGCTTCTTTAGCGGCATCATACTCGGCATTTTCACTCAAATCTCCTTTATCTCTTGCTTCAGCAATAGCTTGTGATGCACGTGGGCGTTCTATATCTTTTAGATGACTTAACTCATCTCTTAGTTTTTTTAATCCTTCAGGAGTATAATAAGATATGTTACTCATAACTTCTTCATTTATTTAATAATTTTATGCGCTTATAATATTCATAATGCCAAATGGATTTTGGATAAAACGCAAAAAATCTCGCTTTCACGAGATTGTATTACAAATATACAAAATATTTAATGCACTGTGCTTTTTATTGTAAATTGTGCCTGATATTTGCACTTATGAAAAAGACGCTTTCCATCCTTATTTTTACTTTAATATTTTCTTGTCAAAAGAATGACGATAATAATGCCAATTGTAACTTTTTACTTAGCGTACCAGTTAATGCAAGCATTAATTTAAATCTCCCACAATACAACCAACTTAATTTTATTAATAACCCCGTTTATGTTTCAGGTTATGGTAATAAAGGGTTGATTATAAACCGCATTGGTGCAAACTCATTTGTAGCTTTTGATGCTGCCGATCCTAATCATACGCCTTCAAGCTGCTCTACATTAGAAATTTCTGGAATAGAAGGCACCTGTAAATGCGATGATGCTAATTCATATAGCCTCTTTACTGGAGAACCATTAGGAGACAACACACTAAGTTGTGCCTTAAAAGCGTATAGAGCTGAACTTTTAGGTGATAATGTTATAGTCACAAATTAAAAAGAAGACGTTAATATAGAGGTCTCTATCTTAAGGCTGATTACAAGATCTAAAATTTTAAACTTACACCAAGTAAAAAGTTCGTTGTTGCTTGTGGATAATATCCGGCACCTTCAATAGTAATGGTATCTCCAGGAGAAGTCCAAGTGTCATCATAGGTATAGTAATATCCATTTGAAATATATTTTTCTCCAAAAATATTATTCACCAATCCTGAAATAATTATTGATTCAAAAATAGATTTCATTTTTATTTCATAAACCACATTTAAGTCATTTACAAAATAGCTTTCCAATTTTGAAGTATTAGAATCTGTATTACCCATATATTGTTCACCAACGAACTTACTTAAAAAAGACACCTGCAACCCCTGTAATGGCTTATATATTAATGCATTGGCAGCAATGAATTCTGGTGAGAATGAAATATTTGTTTTTCCTAGATTTGTTAATTCGCCATCTAAGGGTAGAATAATTTCTTTATTTTTATTGGTACTTATAGCAAAATTAGGTTGTATGACAAACTTATCTGAAATATTTATGGCTGCATCAACCTCTATCCCTAATCTATAGCTCGCTCCACTATTGTCGCGTAAAGGGCTGCCCACATCGTCTAACTCTCCAGTTAATACCAATTGCTCATTATATAACATGTAATACAAATTAGTATTGAGTTTAAAGCCTTTTGCATCGTGACGCCATCCCAATTCAAAATCATTAAGTTGCTCTGGCTTAATTTCGGTATTGTTCTCAAAATCATCACGATTAGGCTCTCGATTTGCTCTAGCATATGAAAAATAAAGATTGTTACTTGTATTTAATTTATACGTTATTCCAGCTTTAGGATTAAAAAAATCAAAGTGTTTATCTACAACAAACTCATCAGTATCAGAATTTGTTCCCGTCGTTTTATAGTTTACGTGTCTTGTTTGTAAATCAGCATATAAACTTATGTTATTATTCAACCTATACGTTCCTTTTGCAAAAAAGCTTAAATCAGTTTTCTTACCATTACCATCATAATAGCGATCTCTTATTTCACTATCACTGGCATAGGTTGCCCAAATAATTTCACCGAAATGATCTCCAGAATAGTTACTATAAGAACCTCCAAATGTGGTATTAAATTGCTCGGTTTTATAATTAGCATTCACATTAACAACATAAAAATCATTATCTAACCAACGGCGTCTAATCAAATCTGTTGACGTTATGGTTTCATTTCCGATAACAACATCTGCCAAGCCATAATCGGCAAAATCTTCATCTTCTTTATACTGCTCAAAATAACCTTCACCATGTGTATAATTCAATCCAATATTAGTAGACCAGTTATTATTGATACGTTCATTCCAATGTAACTGATAATGGTTTTGTTTATAGTTATCAATCTCATTATCATAAAACTTAATGTCACCATTAGCATCGGTATACATCCCAGCAGTATTATAAGTTCTATTATTTTCCAATAAATCTAAGTCTTCTAACCCGTTCCATGATTGATAAGTAACTTCCTGACCACTAAAAGTTATGGCTTTAATGAGGGTATTATCATCAACATAGCTTCCTTGTAAAAAATAAGATTTCAAATTTGAAGTCGCCCTATCAATATAACCATCGGATTTTATTTGAGATAGTCTACCCGCAAGCTCAAAATGATTATTGAGTTGACCCGAACTGAATTTTACAGTATGCTTTCTTGTATTATAACTTCCAAAGCTATTAGAAATTTCAGCACTGGCCTTATCTGCTATAGCGTCTGTTAAAATATTGATACTGGCACCAAACGCTCCAGATCCATTTGTTGAAGTTCCAACACCGCGTTGCAATTGTAAACTCTCTACAGATGAAGCAAAATCCCCCAAATTAACCCAAAACGTACCCATTGATTCGGCATCATTATAAGGAATACCATTAATTGTAATGTTAGTTGACTGGGCGCTTACACCACGTACTCTAATCCCTGTATATCCTACCCCTGCTCCAGCATCTGAAGTAGTGACTACCGACGGTAAGTAATTTAATAAGATTGGTAAATCTTGACCCAAGTTACGTTTTTCTATTTCTTCCTTTCCAAGGTTTGAGTGCGTAATTGGTGAGGTAGCATTTACGCGAACTGATTTCACTAAAACCTCATCGAGTTTTTCTGTTTTAGTTGAATCTTGTTTAGTGTCATTTTGTTGGGCGTACACATTGACTGATACTATTGCAAGTACAATGTAAAGACATAGCTTTTTCATTCGATAAATATAAATTTGCCGAATAAAAAGGGGTCATTATTCTTCGTTGTTATTGATTGTTTTTTTGAAACAATTTGTTTCTATACCTTGAGCTCATACAAATAAATCTTATATTCTGATTTCAATTGTAATTATTAAAATGTCTAATAGACATTTTTTTGACGCTCGATTCCTAAACAGCATTACCTGTTCTAGGTTCAATGGGTATGATCTCAGCCAAACAAATATTTGATTTTAGTATCTGATTTCTGAATATGTTAACTCATCAATCTCTTATATACAATCAATAATAAATCTAGCACCCCTTTTTTGAGAACGATGCAAAGATATTGTAGATTTTAGAATAATGATTACTGATTTTTGATTTTTTTCAATCTAATTTCGGTGGTTTTCTTTTATCCTTTTTATCAGCATGTTGTTTCTTTTCTGAAAGTCGTTTTAGTCTGGATGCTTTAGGAATTTTAGTAGGTTTTCTCTTTTTTGGCACCACCAAGCTTTGTTGAATCAAATTTAAAAATCGTTCAATTATTATGGTCTTGTTTTTATGCTGACTTCTGCTTTCTCCACATTGAAGAATCAAAACACCTTCTTTTGTTAATCTACTTTTAAGTATTAACAACAATCGCTCTTTTTGCGATTCATTTAATATCGCGGAAGATAAGATGCTAAAACTCAATTCAACTTTGGTAGACACTTTATTAACATGTTGACCTCCACTACCTGAACTTCTTATAGCTTTTAATGATATTTCAGGTATTAAAGCTTCCAAATTCACGATGCATTAATTTGATGAGGCGCCTTTAATAAATCATTTATTGTTTTAACAGGATTAAAAGTCAGTAATGGTACTTCAACAAAAATAGTATTCCAATTGCCCATTGCTCCATTCCATAATCCAGGAAGCTCGAGTGCCTTCAAGCTTTTTCCGGATTTTGTTTTATCAGTAATAAAAGCTGTTTTGGCATCTACAAACTTCAATAAATCAAAAGTCTCTCCTTTATAGTTTTTCATACCACACACCAAATCTACCGGATTAAAATGCGTCGCATTTTTCATGATATTCTTTTGCATTTTGTTCTTTTTATCAATCTGTGCAGACTCAACAATTTGAAGTGAAATATTACTACTTTCATCTTTTATCCAAAATGGACCACCACCAGGCTCACCTTCATTTTTAACCATGCCACAAACCCTTATGGGTCTATTGAGTTTTTCTCTTAGATACTCCACTTGGTATTTAGTGGAATACTTTTCAAATTCTGAACTAATAAACACATTTAATTTATTAGATAAAAATTGTGCAATTTCAACAAGATCATTTTCACTAAGTACATTTGTATCCAACAACTGCATATATTTAAAAGCACTTTTCTGAACTTCTAGAAGCATTCCTGCTAGTGTTTTTTTATAGTAGGCCACCTCTTTTTCATACTTAAAAACAACAACATTATCAATGTTTTTCAAAAATATAACATCTGCATTTTGATCGTTTAAATTCTCAATCAATGCGCCATGACCTGCTGGTCTAAAAACCAACCTACCACCTTCTTCTCTAAGTGGTTCATAATCTGGAGTTACTGCAATTGTATCTGTAGATTCTTTTTGAAACGAAAAAGACAGGTTAAATTGTGTTTGTGTTTTGTTCTCTACAATTTGAGCTATCCTTTTGTATTCACCATCAAATTTATGTTGATGCTTTTCAGAAATGGTAAAATGTAAATTTGCTTTTCCATTAGAAACAGCATATAGCGCTGCCTCAAACAAATGTTCTTCAAACGCCGAGGCATTATGCCCCTTATAGGCATGAAATGGTAATAAACCTTTAGGGTAATGACTCAAATTCAAAAATTCTTCATCAAGCATCGTTTTTATAAACTCCAATTGCTGTTCTCTATTTGAGAGCTTTTCATAATTTGATAGTCTAGATTTGGTCTTATGATGCACTTCATTATAAAAAGGAAATTTTTCCATCCCAACAAGAAAAAGCATAATGTTCATGGCTTTATTTCTATTTATATAGGCATTAATCGACTCCTTTTCCGGATCATATTCTTTTAAAAATTCAAACAAGAATTTAAACATTCTTGTAGCAGCCCCCGAAGCTGGTACGAATTTCAATAAGGTTACTTTATTGCGATTGCTTTCAAATAAATTTGTGAAATATGTTTCTTCTTCTTTCTTAAGTTTTAAAATGCCATTACCAATTGTAGCCGCCTCTTTAATATTTACAAACGGTAATCCATTTCTAAAAACTTGAATTTGAGCTTGAACTTTTTTTAAAGTAAGCCCTTTTTTTTCAATTTGTATTATGTCTTTTTTTGAAAACATGTATTAATTATCTTTTAGTAATTGGTCAATGTACTTAATCGCCTTTTCTATACGCTCAGTTTTATCACCTTTTAATAAAACGTAAGGTTTTTTATGAACAATTAATGCCTGTTCAAAAGCTTTAAACATTCGCAATCTTTCATTTGGCTTATCCCTTAAATCATCGGCTTCCCAAGGCACATCAATATAAGTTAAAAAATACAAATCGTATGAATTTTCAAGGGCATATTTGACTAAAACAGGATCACAATTTCCGTCATAATACGCTTCTGAATACACTTTTGTTTCTAATAAATCCGTATCGCAAATTAACACTGAATTCGTTTTTTGCGCCAATTCATTTTCTAATTTAATTTGACCTTCGGCAATAGGCAACAAATCTTTTGGCTCACATGTTCTTCTCTCATTATTCCAAACATTTTGTAAATATTGTCGTGCATATTCCGGTACCCATACCGAATTATAATGTCTTGCTAACTGTCGTGAAAGAGTTGTTTTTCCGGTAGACTCCGGACCAAACAAAACTATTTTTATACAATGACTTTCCTGTTGTCCAAGTTTCTTTTCCATGCTAAATAACCAAATATTGCAATTACGGTAAATCCTAAATATTGAAAACTAGTAAAGGTAAATCCTTTATGAAAATATAAGGGTACTGAGATGACATCACCAATAATCCAAAAAATCCAGTTTTCAAGCTTGCGTCTCGCCATAAGCCACATCCCTACAAAAAATACGGCAGTGGTAACGGTGTCAACATAAGCAACCCAGCCGCTCCATTTATCAAAAGTTTTATACACTGCAAAAACAAAAAACAATGTAGCAATAAAGATCCCAATACTAATTTGTTTTTCTTTTACAGTGGTTCTAGAGATTGGGGTGACATGACTAGAATCTACTTTTCTAGTCCAAAAATACCACCCATAGACGCTCATAATAAAGTAATAACCATTTATCATCATGTCTCCTAATAAGCCCCATTTCAAGAGCAAATAAACAAAGATACTTGTACTTATCATTCCCGTAGGAAATACTAATATTTTATTCTGTTTTGAGAACCATACCGATAAAAACCCAAATAATACCGCAATGATTTCTAAAATGACATCCATTGTTTCATAATCAGTATACTGTCCAAATAAAAAATCAGAAATGTGGTTCATAATCCTGTCGATCTGTTTTTACAATTTTCATAAATAGTAAGCCATTATCTATGAGCTCAAACGCCTCCTTTATCTCATTCTTTAATAAGTTCATTACTTCATCATATTCGCCATAAACTTGAGTGCTTAATGGGTTTTCTAAAACTTTTAAATTGGATGCTCGTAATTTTTTAATTAGATGAATAATCGCAGGTTCAAATTCATCTTGTAAAGGTGTTAAGGTTAATTCTATTGATATTTTCATTTTCATTTCCAATGCCAGTTGGAATCTTTTTATGGTTATATTGAATTTTTAAAACTTCTCGACTTCGTTCAAAATAACAGATTCATTACATTTTAATTCATCAAAGAATGATTCGTTTTGTTCAAACGCAGTACCCACTACTACCAGGTCTGCTCCGGAATTATAAGCTTCTTCTAATTGATACATTGAAGAAATTCCTCCTCCCACTATTAATGGGACACTGATACGTTCTTTTACTTTAGAAATTATTTCTGCACTAATTGGATATGTAGCACCACTGCCAGCTTCAAGATAAATCAACTTCATGCCTAAATATTCTCCTGCGATTGCTGTATCTATAATTAATTGAATATGACGCCTAGATATTGGTTGCGTTTGCGATACTTTTTGAACTGCCGTTTCTATACCATTTTCTATTAGAATATATCCTGTAGGTAGAATTTCCAAATTAGTGTTTACCAGTTTGGAAACCGCTTTTACCTGTTTATCTATTAAATAATCCGAATTCCTACCCGAGATTAATGATAGAAATAAAATTCCATCAGCGCGATCACTAATTTGGGTAATATCCCCTGGAAACAAAACAACTGGTAAAGCTGTGTGCTTTTTAATTTCGATAACCAAAATTTCTGTAGCCGCTTCGGCAACAACGCTTCCTCCAACAAAAACATGGGTGGCTTTAGATTGATTAATTCGTTCAATAAAATTGGCTATTTCTGTGATTTTGGTTTTATCCGGATCAATTAATACCGCAAAAAGTTTTTCTTGGGCTTTAACTGCATTTAATATGTCTTTGTAAATTGTCATAGCAATGTCCAGGTAAATGCACAGGTAAATCCTTCAAATTCCAAGTATTGCGCATTATATCTATACTTTCTCTTTTTGTAATCAATCCAAGAAGTAGTTTGACCATCTTCAATAGTAAATGGTATCACTAAGGTATGCTGTAAAAAACTTAACCCTGGTGTTGCAAATAATTTATATAACGATTCTTTTATGCACCAAATAATTGTTAATTTTCTAATATACTCTAAATCGATACTTTTTAAATAGCGCGCTTCATAATCTATAAATTTGTGAGCAATCACTGTAATTTTGTCCCGTTGTTTTTCAATATCAACACCAATAACGCCCTCACTTATTGCAATAGCAGAAAATATAAAAGAATGTGTAATAGAAATATGCTTACCATCTTTCAAATGTGGTTTCCCGTTCTCATCATAAAATAAATCTTGATCTGTATAACCAAATTCTGCCAGTAAATGTCTGACGCTTAAAAAGCCCCGTTGATGCAATTCGCTTTTCATTTTTGTTACACGAGTAATGCTTGCTTTATTTAAGGCAATACCTGAAGATAAGTCGCTATAAGACTCTGTAATCTTCCAGATTTTAATAGTAGTTTCGGAATTTGGCCTAAGGCTTTTATACAGCGGCATTTAGTTTTCTAAAAGTTATTAGTTATCTTTGCACCGCCAAAGGCGTATTAGGCATTTTTAACTAAGCGAATTTAACTATTTTAAGTTCTAAAGCCAAAGTTGTTGCCTTTAAAACATATAGAAAAACAAACAATATGAATACAAAAACAATTCCATTTGTGGCTAATAAAGTGAAAGACATGTCACTTGCAGCTTGGGGAAGAAAAGAAATTAAATTAGCTGAAGCAGAAATGCCAGGATTAATGAGTCTGCGTGATGAGTACAAAGATTCTCAACCTTTAAAAGGCGCTCGTATTGCAGGTTGTTTGCACATGACCATTCAAACGGCTGTTTTAATTGAAACTTTGCAAGCCTTGGGTGCTGAAGTAACTTGGAGTTCTTGTAACATTTTCTCTACTCAGGATCAAGCTGCTGCTGCCATTGCAGAAACTGGCACTGCTGTTTATGCCTGGAAAGATATGACTGAAGAAGAATTTGATTGGTGTATAGAGCAAACGCTTTTCTTTGGTGAGAATAGAGAGCCATTAAATATGATTCTTGATGATGGTGGTGATTTAACCAATATGGTATTAGATCGTTATCCTGAACTCGTAGATGGAATTAACGGTTTATCTGAAGAAACGACTACTGGAGTTCATAGATTATATGACCGTATGAAAGCAGGAACATTACCAATGCCTGCAATTAATGTAAATGATTCGGTTACAAAAAGTAAATTTGACAACAAATATGGTTGTCGTGAAAGTGCAGTTGATGCTATTCGTAGAGCAACCGATGTTATGCTTGCAGGTAAACGTGTTGTAGTTTGCGGTTACGGAGACGTTGGTAAAGGTACTGCAGCTTCTTTCAAAGGAGCAGGAAGTATTGTAACAGTAACCGAAATTGATCCAATTTGTGCTTTACAAGCAGCTATGGATGGTTTTGAAGTAAAACAACTTGAATCTGTTGTTGCAAATGCTGACATCGTAATCACGACTACAGGAAATAAAGATATCGTTTGTGGACAACATTTTGAGGCCATGAAAGACAAAACTATTGTGTGTAATATTGGTCATTTTGATAATGAAATTGATATGGCTTGGTTGAACAATAATCATGGTCATACCAAGGATGTCATTAAGCCACAAGTAGACAAATACAATGTTAACGGTAAAGATGTCATTATCTTAGCACAAGGTCGTTTGGTAAATCTAGGCTGTGCAACTGGTCACCCTAGTTTTGTAATGAGTAATTCATTTACAAATCAAACATTAGCACAAATAGAATTGTGGACTAACAAGGAGGCTTACGGTAATGAAGTATATATGTTACCCAAACATTTGGATGAAAAAGTAGCCTACCTTCATTTGGCAAAAATTGGTGTTGAACTTACCGAATTACGTAAAGATCAAGCCGATTATATTGGTGTAAAACAAGAGGGGCCTTATAAGCCAGAATATTATCGTTACTAAATAACGATATCATAATTAAAATAACTTTCAAATCCCAAACATAACGTTTGGGATTTTTTTTATCCTTTTAAACCCGTTTATTATAATAATCATAAACTTTAAAACCCCTCAATACTTTGAATAAAATAACGTCTATTTCTTAATGCAAAACCATCATTTTTGACACATGCTCTAATTATATTAATTTACTTAAGTTTGTAGTTATATAAAAATATTCACTCTTACTGTTATTTATGAAAAAAAGTGTAGTTATTATAGTTCTTTTGCTTTTTGGATACCAAGCAAATTCTCAAGTTCTAATCTCTCTTTTATTTGGAGATAAATTAAATTCAGAAAATATTGAATTCGGATTAGAGGGTGGGTTTAATTTTGCCAGTTTAGATGGTGTTTCTTCAAAATCTAAAAGGTATTTCAACATCGGTTTTTATTTTGATTTTAACATAAAGCAAGACCCTACTTGGGTCTTTAATACAGGGGTTATTGTAAAATCAACAATGGGAGCTAAAGATATTGAAGTTTATGCCCTAAACGACGAGGATTTAGATTCAGCATTTGAAGGCGGAACTATTGAAAGACGCATCAGCTATTGGGACGTCCCTTTTGTTTTAAAAAGAAAAATTAATGATCGCATTTATATAGGTCTAGGAGGTATGGCTGCCTTGCGATATAAAGCTAAGGACGTATTTATTCAATCCGTTATTGACAAAAAAGATCTAACATATGAACTTGATATAAAAGATAAAACTACAGCTTTAGATGCTGGATTATTGGGCACCTTTAATTTTAAGTTAAAAAAGAATACTGGAATGAATATCTATTTTAAATATTATTATGGATTGGTCAATATAAATAAAGTTGAGTCTGAGGGTAAACATTTTAACCGATCTGTATATGTTGGGGTTGGCATACCAATTGGTAAAAATGCAAAAAAAGAAAAAGAGGTAAAAACAGATTCTAAATAAAAACAAATTACATCCATCGATTTTTCTCCTAGAAAAATTATATTAATATTGAATAGGGCATTAATCCCTATCTTCCTTGCGATACACAAATTTTAAACCGCTCCAATCTTTATCGATAGCAGCAACTTTTACATCAACTAATTTAATTTTACTCAGCATATAACGCCTTACCAAATCACGGTTTAAATCCGTTTGGATCATGGATGTATTTTTAGGCCAACTTACCCAAATCATACCGTCTTTTTCTAAAAAAGGTTTCAATTTTAGTAATTCTAAACTCAGCTCAGCTTCTGATCTACAAAATATATGAATAAAATTAACCGTCTCGCTTAATGGTCTTTTAGTCTCAGTGATATCTTCTGGGAAATCAATAAATAAGGACTTATAATGCGGTGGGCAATTGAAAAGGTGAATTTTAAAACCGGGTTTAATTCCTAATTTTTTGGCCAAGGGTGTCCCAGAATAACCTTTCATAATAGCTGTGATTTGTATAAAAATACAAATTATTGTAATCAAAACCCTTTCGGCTCCAAAAGGTTAGACCTGTGTTTATTTTAATTAGATTTGATGATGCAAAAACAAGGCCCTGAAATTCTAGTCCCGTTAATCAAAGAGTTAGAGCGTTATTTGACATTAAAAGATAAAAGAAATGATTCCATTTCAACTTCTAATGTGGCTTGGCAAATAGATCACTCTCTTAAAGTATTTAATCTCGTTTCTAAAACTTTACTAGAATCAAACCCCAAATTATATACGAGTAAATTTAATAAGTGGCGTTTATTGTTTTTTACATTAGAGTATTTTCCCAGAGGTAAAGTAAAAGCACCTAAATTTGTTAGGCCTCCAGAAAATATTACCACAAACGACTTAGAGATTCAACTAAAGAAAGCCTTTCAAAATATAGAACAAATTAAAACCGCCCACAAAAACGCCCATTTCAAACACTTTATTTTTGGTGTTTTAAACACTAAAAGAACTACTCTTTTTTTAAAACTACATACAACACATCATCTTAAAATAATTAGAGATATTTTAAAATAAAAAAACATTAGTTGACTTTCCAATTTTATTTTATCAACTACATTTCGTGACTTTAATTCGAATTTGGATTTTTCGCGTTTTTGTTGTCCCTTGATTCTCGCTTATATTTTTTGCGTAGCAATCTATTTTCTTTAACTCTCATTTTATATACGCTAAGTGAATCACGTTCCTTAAAATATTTCTTCTCAGACAAATGAAGTTTGTACTTCATTTTACCTTTCTTACCATTTTTTGCTTCAATATAAATCTTATTACCGGCTTCTGCATATGCCTTTTTATCCGGAATATTATCTATATCCTTTTTTTTGAAATTGGATAATGGTAGTGCTGTCCAAAGATTAGTTGGCACTTCTCCAAAACCCAAATGCCCAGTAACGAAAAAATTAAAAGCAGTAGACTGAATTTCCATCATAGGAAACTCTACTCTATTATTCGCAAAATAAAGTGTATTCTCAATGGGCGCGAACCTAATATCTTCCAAACGCTTTTTCTTAAATACGATATTCCCAACCTTCACAATAGGATCAAAACCCTTAAGTTCTAAGTCTTGAAGATCAAAATCAATAGTGCCGCGCAATGAATTTACAACGAGTCCCGTACTGTCTATAATTTCCCCTTCAAAGCGGGAATTCATATTCACTTTACCCGCAATTTTATCGGCTTCTTTAACAGACGGAACATTAAAATAGTCAAAGGAAACAAGTAGTTTTTCAAAATCGAGGTTTTCTGTAGTTACCCCAATAGAAAAATCGGTTTTATATGCATCAGAAATATCTAAATGAGCATCAAGGTTTACCTTACCATTATAAAAATCAAAAGCCGTGTCTTCCAAATATAACAGGTTCTCATTCTCAAAATAAAAACCAGATTTAAAATTATTCAAAACGAGTTTATTAAAAATAAATTCATCGAATGTTATTGATATTTCTGGTTGATATTTATGGTAAAAATCTTTCGCAACAGATTTTAGAGCATGCTTCTTATTTATGTTTTTCGATTTCTTTTCAACATCTCCATTTTCAAAAAGAGCCATAAAATTATCGAGTTCAATACGTTCAGAATTAATATTGAATTTTGAGCGCATTCCTTCGTTGTCACTGCTAATACTTGGCACAATGGAGGTGATATTCTTTAATTCACCAGAAAGTTTTATTGTATCCTTATTTGGTAATTCAATATGCAAAGCTTCAAGAAAGGCATCATTGTTTTTTATATCAATTTCCAAAATACTGAAGGGGATTCGAACTTCACTCGGGTTATGCAACAGTGCGCTGTTTTTAATTTTGAATTTTGCAGAGGAAGCAGAAATTAAATCATTTATTTTTTCAATATCGCCTTGAATCTTTGCGGTAATTTCAATTTCGCCACCCTCAAGTAAAAAAGTATCATAATTTAGTAATTCATTCAAGTGCAATGGATCACCAAAAACCTTAAAATCTACATCTACATTAGAGCCTGCAGATTCTGATAGATCTACCTGCGCTCCAAATTCTACATTAGTGCCTTTATTATAATCAAATCTACTTTTTTCTAAAACCAAGCTATTTTTATCTTTATAGTGAATTCCGGCATAAAAATTCTCCATGACGATTAGGTCTTTATACTCAAAGCGATCAATATTTAAACTAAATTTAGGATTAAACTTTGCATAAATCCCTCTCAAAGAGGCTTTGATATGCGCATTAAATTTTGACTCAGTGGCTATATTTTCCGTTTTCACCCCTTTTTGAAATAAAGCCATAAAATCATTCCATTGCAATCTTTCAGAATGAAGGTCTATAAATGTATTTACTTGATTTGTATTCCTATTGGAAAGAAATGCGCTAAAATTCTCGAGCCTACCAGAAAAATTCAATTTATCTCCCACTCCTATCCCAATTTCTAAAGATTTAAGAACGGTTACATTTTCATTAATTTCAACATCCAATAAATCAATAGGTAGGATGAGATTATTTGGCTGATAACGGACATTACTATTAACTAATTTTACCGAGCCCTTAATATCGTTTAATAAACCTTCCATTTGAAATATGTCTCCATGAACCTGTCCGTCCAAATAAAAATTACCGCCTTCAAAAAAGAAAGTGTCACTTTTAAAAATGTCATTTAATACTTCAGGTGTACCTGACGCATCCATTTTTGCATCCAATACAATTTGCTGGGATTGTTCAAAATCAAGTGTGGCATTAAGTTTTACTGCCCCTTCTCTTACCTTGAAAAAAGTATTATATAGATGCAAGTGATTAACATCACTAAACCGCAATTTTGTAGTAAAATCATTAAGACGTAGTGATTCAAAATCAAAACTCTTAATATTCACTGTGATGGACGGATTGAATTTCAAATAAATATCAGAAGCCAAATTATGTAACATATAGGCGGGTCGTTCTGCTTTTTCTTTGGAACCTTTACTAGGATAAATAAAAACGTCCACAAAATCCTCCCAAACAAAATTATTTGAGCTAAAATGTAAATTTGTTTTAGCCGAAAACTCAGCATCTTTAGTTAATAGTGAAGAAAATTGTGACACTTCACCATGGACACTAAGTGCATCAGTAGCATTAAAAGGAAGTTTTAAAACCTCAAGAATAGCCTTGTCTTTTTGGATACTTATATCCAGTTGTTCAATTGGAGCAGATATCTCATCGTCAACATCAAAAACATTCGTGTTTAATACTTTTAAATTAATGCTTGAATGCGTTAATAAATCGGGCACATATGTGGGATCACCATCCAGTGTCGCGGTCAAATTATAATGTCCGTCTTTAAACGTAAAAGATGGATTATTAATAAATGAAATCAAATTATCAGGTATACCTTCAGCTTTAAAAAGGCCTTTTACATTTGCTTTGCTATCAGGTGAACTGGTAAATAAACCATTGCTCAACTCCAATTTAGATTCTTTATAGTTCCCGATTAAAGTACTGAACTTGAGTTTTATGTTTTTTTTGTTTTCTGTCTTGGCACGTGCATCATCATATATTCTATTAGTGAAACTTCCAGTAAATGATAAATCATCCAAATCAAAACGTTCATTAATTAACACTGTGTTGCCCTGAGTGTTAAAGTCAATATGCACCACAGGGTTTGACAATGGTGCAAAACTTCCTTTAAGCGTAGTATGGGTAGAAATTGGCTTACTAAACTTATAGGCACTAAGTTTTAATTGTATATGCTCAGATATAAGTCTAATTGTTCGTTCATATTCAATTTCATCGTTAACAATATTGAATAAAAAACTCCCCCTTCCAGCTGTATCAAAATCTGCAGTTATTCCAAATGTTTGATCATTTATCAGCATATCAAAAGTAGGAATATGAATTTTGTTATTAGTCAAGTCAAATTCAGGATACATAATACCTTTAACTTTTGAGTCTTTCAGATAACTTCCTTTCTCGAGATTAAATCCAAGTTGAGAAACATAGGCATCTAAATCTAAAGTAGCAGATATACGATCCTCATTAATTAAGAGGTTTGATGACATCTCATTTATCTTAAAATTTATTCTTTTCTTACGTGGCATGTTTTGTAAGTCAACATTAAAATTTTCGATATTCAAGGCCATTTTATACGGCTTAAAATTTTCAGAAATCACATACTCAACGTTTGATAATGTGTCTTTTTTTGCGAGTAAGGCTGCTAAATCTTCATTTATTATAACGGCGCTGTAATTTGCATTTTTAATACGAACAGATTTGACTTGAATTTTATTTTTCAATAAACTCTTAACCGATAATTTTAAATAGATATCCTCTGCTTCAAAATGACTAGTTTTATCTTTTGTTGAATCCAAAAGATTTAGCTTTTTAATATAGAATTCTGGATTAGTGAAATTACCCCAGCTTTTTAAAGTCACATCATCAAAACTAACTTTCCCATTATGTTTTTCAGCTATGGTATCTACAATAAAGTTGGCTACGTCTTCTTTATGTCCTTTGACATAAAAGAAAATCGCAGCAAGTAAAATTCCTAAAAATAGGATTAAGCCAATACTAAATCTAATTATCTTTTTAATCATTGGTAAACTCCATTATTATACTCCAAACTGTACATAATAATACATTGCTTTTTTCGTCAAACCATTATTAGATTTCACAGCGAATCAGGTTCTCTTTTAATTTAATTTGTCAAAAAAGTTAT
>JAGSHF010000216.1 GCA_023954685.1 Flavobacteriaceae bacterium
ATTCACATTATGAACTGTAAATATAGCACATTAGGACTATATTTATGTATCTCTTATATTAATCTTAACTTAACTTTGTTACGAAAACGTTATCGTAACTAAAATTACTAAAATGCTACGAGACCGCTCGAGAAATTTTACTTTGATAAGCGAAAAATGCACGTTTTGATGCTTTTTCTTCAGCTTTCTTTTTTGAAGTTGCTCGCGCTTTTGAAATGACTTTATTATTGATAGAAAGCTTAACTGAAAAGTGACGAAGTTCATCTTTACCTGTATCTTCATAGACATGATAATCAAAGCTCTTTTTTTCTTTTTGACACCATTCAATAAGCAAGCTTTTGTAGCTAATAACTTTCCCTTCTAACGTTTCGATATCCACATGTGGAATTACCACACGTTTGTAAACAAATTTTTCGCAATATTTATAACCTCTATCCAAAAAAATAGCCCCAACTAAAGCTTCAAATAAATTGCCATGGATATTATTTCCAAAATTATCTTTAGGAATTTTACTCTCAACAAAATGAATTAAGTTCAACTCTTTTCCCAATTCATTTAAGTGCTCACGACTTACAATTTTAGATCGCATTTTGGTAAGATAACCTTCATCGCCCTGCGGCACTTCATTAAATAAATGTGTAGCAATAATCGAGCTCAACATAGCATCACCAACAAATTCTAACCGTTCATAGTTTAAAGGGTTACCTTTTTTGTCACGTTTATTAGTTGATCTGTGGGTGAACGCTTTTCTGTAATAGGATTTGGTTTTGATCTTAAACCCTAATATATTTTGAAGTGGAACAAAAAAATTCCCGTCTTCATCAGAACGGGAATTTAATATGTTTTGAATGAAGCTCATTCTGAAACTAGTCTATTTTTTTAAATAACACACAGGCATTATGACCACCAAATCCAAATGTATTACTCATTGCAACTTTAACTTCGCGCTTTTGCGGCTTATTTAGGGTTAAATTTAATTCCGGATCTATGTTTTCATCAACCGTAGTATGGTTGATTGTTGGTGGTATAATACCATGCTCCATGGCTAAAATAGAAGCAATTGCCTCTATAGCTCCAGCAGCCCCTAGTAAATGACCGGTCATAGATTTTGTAGAATTAATACTTATGTTTTTCGCATGCGCTCCAAACACCTCTGTAATTGCTTTTAATTCAGCAACGTCACCTAATGGTGTAGACGTGCCATGGGTATTAATGTGATCTACCTCTTCAGGTGAAATACCAGCGTTTTCCAAGCAATTTCGCATCACTGCAATAACACCTATTCCATCAGGATGTGGTGCCGTCATGTGATAAGCATCAGAGGATAATCCTCCTCCAAGGACTTCAGCATAAATTTTAGCCCCTCTAGCCTTAGCATACTCATATTCTTCAAGAATGATTGCCCCAGCACCTTCTCCTAATACAAAACCGTCTCTGGTCGCGTCAAAAGGTCGTGATGCTGTTTCTGGACTTTCATTTCGTGTTGAAAGTGCATGCATAGCGTTAAAGCCTCCCATTCCTGCAATGGTCACAGCAGCTTCACTTCCTCCAGTAACTACAACATCACAATACCCTAAACGTATATAGTTTAAAGCATCAATCATTGAGTTTGCCGAAGAAGCACAAGCAGACACCGTGGTATAATTAGGTCCCATAAAACCATGTTTTATAGAAATATTTCCAGGTGCAATATCTGCAATCATTTTAGGAATAAAAAATGGGTTGAATCTTGGGGTTCCGTCACCATCAGCAAAGTTTAATACTTCATTCTGAAAGGTTTCTAAACCGCCAATTCCCGCTCCCCAAATAACACCAACTCGTAATTTGTTCACCTCATCAAGGTTAAGTTTGGCATCAGCAATAGCCTCATCAGAAGCTACCATAGCATATTGCGCAAACCGATCCATCTTACGAGCCTCTTTTCTATCAAGAAAATCCGTGGCGTTAAAGTTTTTTAATTCGCAAGCAAATTTAGTTTTGAACTTTTCAGTATCAAAATATGTTATAGGCGCTGCACCACTTTTTCCCTTAATAAGAGCATCCCAGTATTCATCCTTGGTATTTCCTATTGGAGTAAGTGCACCTAAACCAGTAACTACAACTCGCTTTAGTTCCATAAATATTGTTGCTTATTTTGCTTCTTCAATATATGATACTGCTTGACCTACTGTCGCAATATTCTCAGCTTGATCATCTGGGATTTGAATATCAAATTCCTTTTCAAATTCCATGATTAACTCAACAGTATCCAATGAATCCGCTCCTAAATCGTTAGTAAAGCTTGCTTCTGTTACTACTTCGTTTTCATCAACACCTAATTTGTCTACGATAATCGCTTTTACTCTTGATGCAATGTCTGACATAATCTTTTAATTTTAAATTTTAATTAGGACGCAAAAATAAAAAACTTTATTTTAAATTACACCTTTACGCTAAAAATGTGAAGGTAATTTAAGGATTTTTACTTGAAGAAATTTATTTTGCTTCCAATTGTTAATAATTATTCCTTTTTTTGTTTGAATTAAATCAACACTAAACTCGTACATGAAACGTATTGTAATTTTTGCTTCCGGTGGCGGAACTAATGCTGAAAATTTAATCAGATTTTTTCAAAACGATGCTAATGTTGCTGTCATTCAAGTCTTGACTAACAATCCTCGCGCCAAAGTCTTGGAACGATGTAAGATCCTGAATGTGAAAACACTAACGTTTAACCGTGAAGCGTTTTCTAAAACTAATGATGTTCTTAACATCTTAAAAACATCAAAGCCAGATCTAATTGTCCTTGCTGGGTTTTTGTGGAAAATACCAGAATTTATTTTGGCTGAATTCTCAAATAAAGTTATTAATGTCCATCCTGCTTTATTACCAAAATATGGAGGAAAAGGCATGTATGGTATGCACGTTCATGAAGCCGTAGTAAAAGCAAAAGAAACCGAAACTGGTATTACAATTCACTATGTAAATGAGCATTATGATGAAGGCGCTATCATTTTTCAAGCAAAATGCGATGTCAATAGCGACGATTCTGCTGCTGATGTGGCCATAAAAATTCATGAATTAGAAATGAAATATTTTCCAAAAGTGGTTAATGATGTTTTAAAAAAATCAAGTTCCGAAGAGATTAGTAAAAACTAATGAAATTCGAATAAAAAAATCAATGTCAAAAAAGAAGAAAAAATATTATACCGTTTGGAAAGGACATCACACAGGCGTCTTTGAGTCTTGGGAAGATTGCAAAGCTCAAATAAATGATTTTCAGGGTGCACAATACAAATCATTTGCCACTTTTGACGCAGCAAAAAAGGCCCTTAAAGGCAATTATAAAGATTACATAGGGAAATCTAAAACTTTTAAAAGCGAATTATCTCAGGCTCAATTAAAAAAAATCGGACTCCCTAATTACAACTCTATTTCTGTGGATGCTGCATCTAGCGGCAATCCCGGCATTATGGAGTATCGCGGTGTAGATACCAAATCAAAAAAACAACTTTTTATTCAAGGCCCTTTTAAAGAAGGGACAAACAATATTGGTGAATTTTTGGCAATTGTTCATGGATTAGCATTTTTGAAACAACATAAAAGTGAATGCATTATTTACACAGATTCTAGAACCGCGATGAGTTGGGTAAGGAAACAAAATTGCAATACCAAATTGAAACGTACTGTTAAAAATCAACCTGTATTTGAATTGGTTGATCGTGCTGTAAAATGGCTAAAAAACAACAACTACAAAACTGTAATTGTGAAATGGGAAACTAAAGCATGGGGAGAAATTCCGGCTGATTTTGGAAGAAAATAATGCATAAGAAACTAATAGATGTAATCATAGTTGGTGCTGGATTATCTGGAATTGGTGCAGCATGTCATCTCACACGAAAAAATTCGGGTAAATCATACGTCATTCTTGAGTCCAGAAACTCTTTAGGCGGCACTTGGGATTTGTTTAAGTATCCCGGGGTGCGTTCAGATTCTGACATGTACACATTTGGGTATTCTTTTAAAACTTGGGATGCTTCAAAATCTTTTGCTGATGCAACTTCCATATTAAATTACTTAAATGAAGCTGCAGATGAGTATAAGGTAAAGGATCATATCGTGTTCAATAAAAAAGCAATTTCATACCGGTTTAATAAAGACACTAAAACTTGGACAGTCACCACTTTCGATACTTTAACAAACGAAGAAGTTATTTTTCAATCTCGATTTATTTTTAATTGTAGCGGATATTATAATTACGATCATGGTTATACGCCAAAATACAAAGGCATAGAAAATTACAAAGGCACATTCATTCATCCTCAAAAATGGCCAAAAGATTTAGATTATAAAGATAAGAAAGTAGTAGTCATTGGAAGCGGTGCAACCGCAGTAACAATTGTCCCAGAAATTGCGGAAGATGTTGCTCATGTTACCATGCTTCAAAGGTCTCCCACATATATTGGAGCATTACCAAATAAAGATAGTACGGCAAGGTTTATTAAATCTGTATTTCCCAAAAAAACAGCGCATAAAATAGTCCGTTTAAAAAACGTTGTTTTAGACATGCTGTTTTTTAATGCCTGCAGAAAATGGCCAAATACTATGAAAAAAATTATTGTTAATAAGGCTAAGAAAGAACTAGGTAATTCTTCTATTTCTAAACATTTTACGCCAAATTACAATCCTTGGGAGCAACGTTTCTGCCTAGCACCTGATGGGGATTTGTTCAAGGCTTTAAGAGAAGGAAAAGCATCCGTAGAAACAGAACATATTGAACATTTAACTAGAGATGGTATTTTATTAAAATCAGGTAAAATATTACAGGCTGATATTATTATCAGTGCTACAGGCTTAAACATTTTACCTTTTGGTGGTGTTAAAATGTATATAGATGACGAACCTGTTGATTTTTCAAAATCTTTTGTTTACAAAGGTTGTATGCTTAGTAAGATCCCTAATCTATTTATATTTTTAGGCTATACAAATGCCTCATGGACACTAAAAAGCGATCTCACTAGTGAATACATCTCTAGAGTCTTAACCTATATGGATAAAAACAACTATCAAG
>JAGSHF010000019.1 GCA_023954685.1 Flavobacteriaceae bacterium
ATGTTTTTCAGCTATGGTATCTACAATAAAGTTGGCTACGTCTTCTTTATGTCCTTTGACATAAAAGAAAATTGCAGCAAGTAAAAATCCTAAAAATAGGATTAAGCCAATACTAAATTTAATTATCTTTTTAATCATTGGTAAACTCCATTATTATACTCCAAACTGTACATAAAAATACATTGCTTTTTTCGTCAAACCATTATTAGATTTCACAGCGAATCAGGTTCTCTTTTAATTTAATTTGTCTAAAAAGTTGTTCTCATCAAACACGCTTTTTTAACTTGTAATATAGAATTAAACAAAGTAAAATTCTTTCACTCTTCTGGTATTCAAAAATTTAAACACGAATATATTCCAACTAATAAAAAACGGTTCAAATGCAAAATACAAAAGCATCCTGTAAATATGACAAAAAAAATAAAAGCAAGTTGTTTGAGATTCTTAAAAAGAAAACAAATACACTTTTATTTAAATACCAATTCATTGTGTTGAACTCAAATAATAGGGTAATCAATACAAATTAGGCACAAATAAAAAACCCTCTCAGTTGCCTGAAAGGGTTTTTAATATCTTAACAAAGCTTATTTATTAAGCTTCAAAAGGCTCAATAGAAACATAAGATTTGTTATCTTTTTTCTTTGTGAATTTTACAAGGCCATCAACTTTAGCATGTAAAGTATGATCTTTCCCTTGGTATACATTTTCACCTGGGTGATGTGTATTACCTCTTTGTCTAATAAGAATGTTTCCTGCTATGGCAGCTTGACCACCAAAAATTTTAACACCTAAGCGTTTTGATTCTGATTCTCTACCATTCTTCGAACTTCCGACTCCTTTTTTATGTGCCATTTTATTTCGATTTTAGATTTTAAAAATTAACTTAAAGCAGCTATGATTTCAGCTTTCTTCATTCCAGAAAGTCCTTCAATACCTTTTGCTTTTGCCATCTCTTTCAATTCAGCAACAGTTAATTTGCTTAAATCTTGAGTAGTTTCAGTTTTAGCGTCTGCTTTTGGAGCAGCAGCTTTTTCTGTTTTAGTTGCTTTAGCTGGAGCAGCTTTTTTTGCTCCTGCGCTTTCAGCTTTGGTCGCTTTCTTTGCTCCCGAAGCAGCAATGCTTTCAATTTGAATTTCAGTTAAAGATTGTCTGTGTCCATTTTTAACACGGTAACCTTTACGTCTTTTCTTCTTAAAAACTATCACTTTATCACCTTTTAGGTGCTTTAAGACTTTTGCACTTACTTGTGCTCCATCTATAGCTGGGGCGCCTACAGTAACATTGTCACCATCACTTAACAAAAGAACATTATCGAAAGAAACTTTCTTACCTTCTTCTGTTTGTAAACGGTTAACAAAGACTTTTTGGTCTTTTTCAACTTTAAATTGATGCCCTGCTATCTCTACAATTGCGTACATAGCGTAACGTTTATTTTAATTAATTTTGTTTTAAAAACACACCTACCTATTTGGAAGGCGGGTGCAAATATACGTCATTATAATTAATCTGCAAACGTTTTATTTCTAATTATTTATTGGTTTCTACTATTCTTAAAAAGCTGCATAAAAGCTAAGGTAAGTACCACTGTTGTTGCAAAACCCATAATTGCAACTACGAAGGCTATGATACCTATTCCCGCTTGATAATTACCCTGATAAGGGTCCAATAATTTCAATAGGAAGTCTGGATTAATTTCAGTTGAATAGAACGTAAAGAAAAAAGTAAAAATCAATGTCGCCACAAATCCAGTTACAATACCTACTGTAAATCCTGACGTATATGAAAAATCAGTCCCTTTGCTTAATTTATAATATTTAATGGCTTCAAATATTCCAAAGGCAGTAATAATGACATTAACCAAACTAAAAAAAGGATTAGTATGTGCGTCAAAAAGAGAAAGTAATAAAAAGAACGCAATTAAAGAGCCGCTAATTGCGATTCCAAATCGAAAAGGCAGGGTTATTTTATACATAAGAATGATTTTTTTTTACTTGCAATGCTAAATTTCGTAAAAAATCAGTGATAAAGGAAATATTTAGGGAATAAAAGCTTTTCATTCAAAAACAAAACCATCATAACATAAATAATAACGTATATATTTATATGCTAAGAATTTATAATCAAGAATGACTTTATTTTAATACTTTTTATTTTCTATTTTTGTGAACTTACAAAGTAAATCAATCCATAGTTTCACTAAGGAATTACTATTAATTAATTTTTATGAACTCATTATGAAAAAACACCTAATTACGATTACTTCTTTAATAGTTCTCATGCTAATTGGAAATGCTCAAGAAGTTAAATTTGAAGAATTCGATCTTGATAATGGCTTACATGTCATTCTGCATCAGGATAATTCCGCTCCTGTAGTTGCAGTAACCACTACATATCACGTTGGAGCCAAAGACGAAGATCCGGAGCGTACCGGATTCGCTCACTTTTTTGAACATCTTCTATTCACAGGAACCAAAAATATTGGAAGAGGAGAATGGGACGCTATAATAAGTGCCAATGGTGGTTCTGATAATGCTACCACCAATGATGATAGAACTTATTATTACATGACCTTACCTTCAAACAATGTAGAATTAGGTTTATGGATGGAATCTGAACGTTTATTACACCCTGTAATTGATCAGTTAGCCGTAGATACGCAAAATGAAGTCGTAAAAGAAGAAAAACGCATGCGTGTAGATAATAGCCCATATGGTCGTTTCCTTGAAAACGTCAAATTAAACATGTTTAAAAAGCATCCATATAGATGGACAACAATTGGAGAAATGGAGCATCTCGATGCTGCTACCCTCGAAGAATTTGAAGCTTTTAATAAAAAGTTTTATGTACCAAACAATGCCGTGTTAAGTGTGGCTGGAGATATTGACATTGATGCAGTTAAAAAAATGATAAAGGATTATTTTGGTCCAATTCCTAGAGGCGCAGACATCCCAAGGTCTTATGAAAAAGAAGACCCTATTACTGAGACCATCATGGCTAAGGCCTATGATCCAAATATTCAAATTCCGGCGATAATGTCTGCCTATAGAACGCCTTCATTTAAAGAAAGAGATGCCTACGTATTAAATATGATATCAAATTATTTAAGTAGCGGAAAATCATCCAAACTTTACAAAAAACTTGTTGATGAAAAGAAAATGTCACTTCAAACGGGTGCATTAAATATTAGTCAAGAAGATTATGGCATGTACGTTATTTTTGGATTACCACTTGGTGATGTGAGTTTAGATGCTCTGCTTGCTGAAATGGATGAAGAAGTAGTGAAAATTCAGAATGAATTGATTTCTGAGCGTGATTATCAAAAACTTCAAAATCAATTTGAAAGTCAGTTCGTAAACTCTAACGCAAGTATTTTAGGAATTGCTGGTTCGCTTTCAAACTATTATATGATGTATGGTAACACAAATTTAATTAATCAAGAAATTGATATTTATCGTGCTATTACCAGAGAAGATATTCAAACGGTTGCAAAAAAATATCTAAATCCTAATCAACGCATAGTATTAGAATATTTACCAGAAAATAAAGAAGATTAATACAATAAAACAAACTATGAAATTTAAATTATATATCCTCATAACTTTTGTCATTACATCATTTTCTGTTAATGCACAAATTGATAGAAGCAAACAACCTCAACCAGGTCCTGCGCCGAAAATAAATTTACAGAAACCCTTAGAATTTCAATTAGCCAATGGGCTTACTGTCATGGTTGTAGAAAACAAAAAGCTACCGCGCGTTTCATATCAATTACGTATAGACAATGTACCTTCTCTTGATGGAGATAAAGCAGGTGTTTCTTCAATTCTTGGTGCAATGCTAGGCAACGGAACCTCTACAATTTCTAAAGACGACTTTAATGATGAAGTCGATTTTTTAGGGGCCAATATTAACTTTGGAGGCAGTAGTGCTTTTGCCAGTGGTTTATCAAAATATTCTGATCGAATTTTAGAGTTGATGGCAGATGCCGCAATAAACCCATTGTTGGTTGAAGAAGAGTTTCAAAAAGAAAAAGACAAGCAAATTGAAGGTTTAAAATCTAATGAAAAAAGTATAGATGCCATTGCTAGCCGTGTTGGTAATGCATTATCCTATGGTACACATCATCCTTATGGAGAGTATATTTCACAGGAAACCCTCAATAATATTACCCTTGAGGATGTTAAGACATATTATATAGAGCAATTTAACCCAGGCAACGCATATTTAGTAGTAATTGGTGATGTAAATCCCAATAATATAAAAAGTGAAATTGAATCTACTTTTGGACCTTGGATTAAAGGAACTGGGTTAAACGAAGGTATGCCTGAAGCACATCCTAACGTACAATACCAACAAATAAACTTTGTTGATATGCCAGACGCTACGCAGTCTGATATATCTATAACCAATAATATTCAATTAAAAATGAGTGATCCAGATTACCATGCGACACTTATTGCTTCATACATCTTAGGTGGAGGTGGTAGCGCTTATCTTTATAAGAATTTAAGAGAAACACATGGTTATACTTATGGATCTTATTCTAATTTAAGTTCAGACAAGTATGTTTCAAAATTCAGAGCCTATGCTAAAGTTCGTAACGAAGTTACCGATAGTTCTGTGGTTGAAATATTAAACGAAATAAAACGTATTAAAACAGAAACTGTTACTCCAGAAACATTAGAAAAAGCAAAGGCATTATATTCTGGTAGCTTTGTAAGAGCTCTTGAACAGCCACAAACTATTGCTCGTTATGCACTTAATATTAAGATAAACGATTTATCTGAAGATTACTATGCTACTTATTTACAAAAAATAAACGCAGTTACGGCAGACGATGTTAAACGTATTGCGAATAAATATTTTAAACCTGATAATGCACGCATTATTATAATTGGTAAGGGTAGCGACGTACTTGGAAATCTTGAAAAAACGGGTATTCCCATTAAATATTTTGATACTTATGCTAATGCTGTTGAAAAACCTGAATTTTCAAAACCAATTCCTACTGGTGTAACTACACAAACAGTTATGGATGCTTATTTTAATGCTGTTGGTGGTAAAGAAAAAGCTTCAGGTATCAGCACTGTACATTCCATCGCTAATGTTACTATTGAAGGCGCACCATTTAAACCTTCTGCAGAACTAAAACAAATGACGCCTAATAAAGAATCTATGGAAATGTCAATAGAAGGTATGGGTACAATTGTAAAGCAAAAGTTTAATGGCGAAGGTGGATACAATGAGCAACAAGGTATTAAAACCGAATTAACTGCTGAGGAAGTGGCTGAAAAAAAATCTGAGCACACTATTTTCCCTGAACTCCATTATGATATGGCGAATGTATCGTTAGAAGCAGTAACCACTATTGAGGGTAAAGATGTTTATAAAGTAAAAGTAATGAAAGGCAACAAAGACACATTCAGATATTATGACGCAGAATCAGGATTATTGGTACGCACAGAAACTCCGGTGGAAGCGCAAGGACAATCTATGACTAGCGTTACTGATTTAGGAAATTATTCTGAAGTGAATGGCGTTAAATTCCCTTACTTTTTCAGGATAAAAGCTGGTCCACAAGTAATTTCAATGAATGTAAGTAATGTAAAAGTTAACGAAGGCGTTACCGATGCCGATTTCGACTAATCACAAGATCTTAATTAAGAATAAAAACCCATAGTTATACTATGGGTTTTTTTATTACTTTCTTCTATTCGCTAAATAAATTCCCAATAATATGAGTACAGTTGCCATTAACTGTATAAAACTAAACCCTTCACCATCTAGCAATCCCCAACCAACGGCCACAATTGGCATAGCATAGGTAACAGAAGATGCAAAAACTGGTGTAGAAATTTGAACTAACCTATTAAATAGAACTTTAGCTAATGCAGTACCAAATGCAGATAATAAAACCATATAACCCAATGAAGTTAAAACGATTTTATTCTTAAAAGGGTTAGCATCGAAGAAGTCTGTAAAGCACAAAACAATAAATGCAGGAATAATAATAGCTGCGAAATTTCCAGTAGCTATACCAATGGCCGTAATATCGTTTAAATGTTTCTTTATAATATTAACATTAAAGGCATATAAAACTGTAGCCATAATAACGAACCCAGCAAACAAATAGTTTTGTTCTGGATTGAGTGTTGCGCCTTTACCAATAAGTATCGCTGTACCAATAAAACCAACAATCACCCCTATAATTTGCCTTTTGGTTGATGCAATTTTAAAAACTGCAAAACCAAACAGGATGGTATTTAGTGGTACTAATGAATTTAAAATAGAAGCTACGGCACTATCAATTTCAGTTTCTGCAATCGCAAAAAGAAATGCTGGAAAAAACGTCCCAATAAACCCAGAAACTATTAACCATTTCCATTGTCGCCCAGATAAATTCCTAATAGATTTATAGCCAAACAAAAAAATAAAGAACCCCGAAATTAACACTCTAATCGCCCCCAATTGTATTGGTGTAAGTCCAACTAATCCTTTTTTAATTAAAATAAAGGAGCTTCCCCAGATAAGAGCAAGCACAGTAAGATAAATCCACTTTTGGTTTCCAGAATTCACAAGTTCGTTTTAAGAGTACAAAAATGAGGATTTTAACAGTAATTCATTGTATAAATTAGTAATTTTGCACTATCCAATTATAGTAAAAATCTATGTGCACCTATGGTGTCATTTAATAAACAATTATGAAAAATTTATTTAAAATTTCGACCCTAATTGTGATTGTGCTAAGTTTTGTTTCTTGCAAAAATGAGACACAACCAGAAATTAAAAATATTGAAACTACTGCGCCTATAGCCAAAGCAGAAAAGATTCTAAATCCAGATGCTAATTTTGTAAAGACTGAATTTACTATTGAAGGAATGACATGTGAAATTGGATGTGCAAGAACCATTCAAAAGAAAATTTATAAAATGGATGGCGTAAAGACTGCTAAAGTTGATTTTGACAGAAAATTAGCAATGGTTGAATATGATGAAGCTATGGTTAATCACGATTTATTAACCCAAGCCGTTTCTAAAACTGCTGACATTTACTCCGTAAGTGATATGAATGATGTTGAAGCGTTTTCAACTGAATCGCCTTCCGCTAAAAAAATGGTGTGCGATGAAAACTGCCAAAAAGCGTGCTGTAAAGATAAGACAGAAGCTGAAAAACAAGCATGTTCAGCTGATTGCGACAAAGCCTGTTGTGCAGATAAAAAGGGTGATGCAAAATAACTCACAACCTTTAATTATAAAACGCCACGTAATACGTGGCGTTTTTTATTCTTTCCAAGTTATAGTTTCCATAAGATGCTGAATATCTCGTTTTAAATAATGAGCCGCAGGAAGAATTGAATCATAATTGGGTTTTGCATAAAAATACAACGACCCTGTTATAAAATGATTGATGCTATCTGTTACATAAAATTGTGATTGTGAAGCTGCATTACCACCAACTTCATAAAACATACCATATACTCTATCGGCAGGATTTTCGTATAAATTACCCTCTATTTCATCTGCTTTTTGAGTATGTTTTAAAGTCATATTTTGAGCATCAACTAGCAACGCTTCCAAGTTAGTTTCGTCTACCTTCTTATAGGTCAAAAAAATGGTGCCCTTTAAGCCAGGATAGGTTACATCTATTCCTACGCTTTTTTCATCACGCGCAATTTTTAATTCAGATACGGGATCTGAAATCACATTTCTTTCAAAAGTAAATGGTAATTGAGTAGTAACCTGGGTGTATTTTGGATTAGGGTAATCTAATCGTAACATCCCTTTAGGTTTTGGAATTGGATCACTTCCGCAGGCCACGCATATTAATACGATGACTAAAAGTCCTAATTTTTGCATCAATTGGTAATTGTTATTTTAACTTGTTTGATTCGTTTTTTGTCTAAAGCTTCAATAGTGAAAACATAATTTTTAAATCCTATTTTACTATTAACTTTAGGAAAACCACCCGAAATTTCTAATACAAATCCCGCAATAGTTTCAGCTTCCCCTTTATTATCTTCAAAAACCGATTCCTCATTAATTTTTATAATTCTATAAAAATCTTTTAAAGGTGTTTTGCCCTCAAATACATAATTATTATCATCCAATTTGGAATATATCAAATCGTCATCATCAAATTCATCACTAATATCTCCTACTATTTCCTCGATTACATCTTCAAGTGATACTAATCCAGAGGTGCCTCCATATTCATCAACAACAACAGCAAGGTGAACTTTTTTCTCTTGGAATTCCACCATTAAATCGTCTAACTTTTTGTTTTCAGGAACAAAAAACGGTTCACGAGATAACGTGGTCCAATCAAATTGTTTTCTATCTAAATATGGTAATAAATCTTTAGCATATAAAATGCCCACTATAGTATCTACATTATCCCTATACACTGGTATTCTTGAATACCCATGTTTTACAATTTCCGGAAATATCTCTGAAAGTTTTAAGCTTTCATCCAAAGCAAAAATATCAATTCTTGGGCGCATGACCTGTTTGGTATCTGTATTACCAAACGAAACAATGCCTTTTAATATTTTGTGTTCTTCCTGGCTAGTATCTTCTTCACTTGTTAACTCTAAGGCCTGTGATAATTGATCTATACTAATATTTGATTTTTGCCTACCCAACTTGTTGTACATTGCTAATGTTATACTTCTCATTGGCAAACTCAAAGGAGAGCATATGACATCCAATACTTTTAAAGGGTGCGCCATAAACATGGCAAACTTCAAATTGTTTCTACTAGCATATACTTTAGGTAAAATTTCTCCAAAAAGTAAAATTAAAAACGTGACAACAACAACTTCAACCACAAATTTCAATACTGGAGATGCAATTGATGAAAACATATGCTCACTCAAATATGCAAACAAGATAACAATACCAATGTTGATGAAGTTATTCGCTACTAAAATTGTTGCCAATAGCTTTTTTGGTCGTTCTAATAGAGATGCTATAATTTGAATCCGCTTTGCGCTTTCATCACCAATGTCATTAATATCAGATCTAGTCAACGAAAACAAGGCTACTTCTGCACCAGAAATTAATGCAGAACCGCATAACAAAAGAAACAGTAAGATAAAACCAGATGCAACAGACATGTCTATTGCAAAACTATTTATGATTAAACTTAAGGGGTCAGGGTCCAAAAATTTGAGTATTAGTTAAAATTTAAAATGGTAAATCATCATTGTCAATTGGTGCGCTAGCAACATTTTGACTTGATTGCGGTGCTTGTGAAGGATTAGCAGTAGATTGCTGACCTCCAGTGGGCTTGTTTTCATCTTTAGCCGATAAAAAAGTAAAATCCGTACACTGAATTTCGGTAGAAAATCGATCCATCCCTTTATCATCTTGCCACTTTCGTGTTTTTATACGGCCTTCTATATATACTTTGTCACCTTTACTTAAATACTTTTCACAGATTTCTGCAGCTTTGTTACGTACCACAACATTATGCCATTCTGTATTAACCACACGTTCATTGGTTTGTTTATTTGTATAAGATTCGTTGGTAGCCAATGGAAATCTGCCAATACAGCCACCCCCTTCAAAATAATGCATCTTAACTTCATCTCCTAAATGCCCTATTAGCATTACCTTGTTTAATGTACCTGACATAATTATATAAATTTTTTCAACCACAAAATTAGTGGTTTTATCATTCACTTTTCTAAAAGTACTAAAAATATTAAAATTAAACTGCAGCTAGAAATCAAACGATTCTATAAAGTGCCCTATGAGTTTGGGCACTGGCAACTTATTAATTTCTGAATATGCAATACCGACTTCAGGCAAGGTGTTTACATCAAGAATCCAAAACTGTGTATATAAATGCTGATGTGATAACTTGTGTATGATTTCCTTGTCATTATATAACCTAAAATCAAAATCAGTACCGTTTAAAAATTCTTTTACTTGGTTATTATCTCTAAACACATCCATGGTTAACTTTTTTGTAGTCTCAACTAAAGGAAATTCATATAGATTATGCCAAATGCCTTTCCCCGTGCGCTTATGAAGAATTGTTCTATTATTTGATGCCTGAAGCACTAAAAAATTGAAATACCGCTTTGTTAATTTCGTTTTTTTGAGTTTCACTGGAAGCAGCTCAACGGTATTTGTCTTTAATGCAGTACACGTTTCTTGTAACGGGCAAATGAGACAATTTGGTGATTTTGGCTTACATTGTTTGGCTCCAAACTCCATAATGGCCTGATTGTAATCACCAAAATTAGTTTGAGGCAATAAACTTTGAGCTAACACTTTAAAATCTTTAATCCCCTTTGATGAATTTATGGCGGTATCAATACCAAAATAGCGTGATAAAACACGATAAACATTACCATCAACTACGGCCTGTTTTTCATTAAAACAAATTGATGCAATTGCTGACGCTGTATAATCACCAATACCTTTTAATTTCAAGAGTTCAACATAGGTATTTGGGAATACCCCGTTGAGATCATTAGCAATATGCTTTGCCGTATGATGTAAATTCCTGGCTCGTGAATAATAACCTAAGCCTTGCCAAAGCTTTAATACATCTTCTTCATGGGCGTTTGCAAGGTCAAAAACCGTAGAAAAATAACTCACAAAAGCTTCATAATAAGGTAATCCTTGAGTAACCTGTGTTTGTTGCAAAATTATTTCAGAAAGCCATATACGATAAGGATTCTGGGTAGCTCTCCAAGGCAAATTTCGCTTATGTACTGAGTACCAATTTGTTAAAGTTTTTGTAAAACTCATATTTAAGGCTTTCAAAATATATCTGGATGGCAAAAATAAACGTTTATTAAGTTAAATTTTAATGATTTAGGCTTGAAATATTGAATTTAAAATACCTATATTTGCATCCCTTATAATTAAGATAATAACCCTAAAAATTAATAAGCAAATGACTAAGGCTGATATTGTAGCAAAAATTTCTGAAAAACTAGGAATTGAAAAAGGAGATGTTCAAGCAACTGTTGAAACATTCATGAATGAAGTTAAAACCTCTTTAGAAGGTGGAGACAATGTATATTTAAGAGGTTTCGGTAGCTTTATCATCAAAACAAGAGCAGAAAAAACTGGTAGAAATATTTCAAAAAATACGACTATCAAAATTCCAGCTCACAACATCCCAGCATTTAAACCAGCTAAGGTTTTCGTTGAAGGCGTAAAAACTAAGGTTGAGGTTAAATAAAACATCAAACAAATATTAACTTTAAAAAGCATAATTTATGCCAAGTGGTAAAAAACGAAAAAGACACAAGGTAGCTACGCACAAGCGTAAAAAGAGACGTCGCGCTAATCGTCACAAGAAAAAATAAATTGAAAAAGTAGTTTTTTAACTACTTTTTCGGTTTTTATTAAAAAACGTTCTTTGATATTTAATTCATGATTACAATTTGCTTTTACCTTAGCAAACCATGAATTTCCCGGATATTAAAAATCCTGTGATCAAAAAATATGTATAATCCATCTGTCATGACACTATAGGTTATGATGGATAAAAATTAACTATATGAATAAAGAATTGATTATTCGTTCTGGTTCTAGTTTTGTTGATTTTGCCTTATTAAAAGATGGAAAACTTATTGAATTACAAAAGGATGAGGATGACAATAAATTTTCAGTTGGTGATGTGTTTATCGCCAAAACAAGAAAATCTGTCCCCGGACTTAATGCTGCATTTGTAAATGTAGGTTATGAGAAAGATGCATTTTTGCATTATCATGATTTAGGCCCAAAATTACCTTCCCTTTTAAAATTCGTAAAACGTGTAAGCACAGGTAAACTTAAAGATTATTCTTTAAAAGATTTCCCATTTGAAAAAGATATTGATAAAAACGGCAGCATAGCTGACGCTATAAAATCAAATCAGTCAACATTAGTACAAATTGTTAAAGAACCTATATCTACCAAAGGACCCCGAATTAGTTCGGAGATTTCTATTGCAGGTAGGTATATCGTTTTAGTCCCTTTTTCTGATCGTATTTCAATTTCTCAAAAAATTGAAACTAAAGAAGAAAAAGACAGATTAAAACGCCTGGTGAGAAGTATCACACCAAAAGGTTTTGGCGTTATTGTACGTACTGTTGCCGAAGGCAAAAAAGTAGCTGAACTAGACAAAGACTTACAAAATTTGCTTGGTCGTTGGACCGCAATGTGTAAAAAGCTACATAAAGCACATCATCCTAGTAAAGTGTTAGGAGAAATGAATAAAGCCTCTTCTATTTTAAGAGACATATTCAATGATACCTTTACCTCTATAATTGTTGATGATGAATCGCTTTACATTCAAATTAAAGATTATGTGCAAGAGATTGCACCAAAAAAAGAATCCATAGTTAAGTTGTATCAATCTAATGTTCCAATTTTTGAAAAATTTGGAATTGAGAGACAAATTAAAACCTCTTTTGGCCGTACCGTATCCATGGCAAAAGGCGCTTATTTGGTAATAGAACATACCGAAGCCCTTCATGTTATTGATGTGAATAGCGGAAACCGCTCTAACAAAGCCAAAAACCAAGAGGACACGGCACTTGAAGTCAATATGATTTCGGCTACAGAAATGGCCAGACAATTACGCTTGCGTGATATGGGTGGTATTATTGTAATTGATTTTATTGACATGGGTAGTGCTGAAAATAGAAAGAAGCTCTTCAATCATCTTCGTAATGAAATGAAAGATGACAGAGCCAAGCACAAAATATTACCTCCAAGTAAATTTGGATTGATACAAATCACCAGACAGCGTGTAAGACCTGAAATGAACATTAAAACCAGAGAGGAAAATCCTGATGGCGTTAATGGCTCAGAAGTTGAAGCACCAATTAGCATTATCCCTAAAATTGCTCATGATCTGGAAACACTATTTAAAAAAGACTATAAAAAGGTGACCTTAAACACACATCCTTTTATAGCAGCCTATTTAACAAAAGGCTTTCCATCATTGCGTTCAAAATGGTATTTTGAACACAAAAAATGGGTGAAAATATTACCAAGAGATGCTTACACGTATCTAGAGTACCACTTTTTTGATAAAGATGGTAACGAAATTAGATTATAAAAAAAAGCCTTTCCATTTGGAGAGGCTTTTTTTGTTTATGACACTATTAGTGCCGATACTTTTGCGTGTTTGCAAAACGTGACTAAACTTCCATCACGGCGCCGGATTAGGAATCTTGGCATGTATGGCATTAATTTTAGCCATCAATTCAGTATCAATATCAACATGGATACTATTAATATTTTCTTCTAATTGTTTTAAATTCGTAGCCCCAATAATATTAGCCGTAATAAAAGGACGTTGTGACACAAAGGCCAAAGCCATTTGTGCTAAACTCATGTTGTGTGCTTCTGCCAATTGGAGATATTGCGCTGTCGCCTCCGTAGCTTGTTCACTGCTATATCGTGCAAATCGTGGAAACAATTTTAATCTGGCATCATCCGCCGCAGTTCCGTTAATATATTTACCAGATAGCACTCCAAAAGCCATTGGCGAATACGCCAATAAGCCAATATTCTCACGAATAGACACCTCAGCCATATCACCTTCAAATACTCTATTTAATAAAGAATAGGCATTTTGAATGGTACACATACGTGGTAAATTATGCGTTTTAGATTCTTCCAAATAACGCATGGCACCCCAAGCTTTCTCATTAGATATGCCAACATTTCTAATTTTCCCCGCTTTAATACAAGCATCCAACGTATGTAAAATGGCATTAAAGTTGTCTTGCCATGGATCACTGGCATTATGATTATAATCTCTTTCACCAAACATATTGGTTTGGCGTTCTGGCCAATGCAACTGATACAAATCAATATAATCGGTTTGTAATCGTTCTAACTCTTTATCTATGGCATTATTAATGCCTTCTGGGCTAAAACCCAACGTACTTATATGTGCCGTGTAATCTCCTGGACCTGCAATTTTAGACCCCACAACAATATTCTTGCGGTGCCCTGTTTTTTTTAACCAATTCCCTAAATACGTACTCGTACGTCCTTGTGTTTCTGCCGTTGCCGGTACGGGATACAATTCTGCGGTATCAAAAAAATTCACCCCTTTTTCAAAAGCCATATCCATTTGCGCATGGGCTTCTTCTTCTGTATTTTGATTCCCCCAGGTCATAGTGCCTAGGCAGATTTTACTGATTTTTATATCGGTATTTGGTAGTGTTGTGTATTTCATTGAAAATTTATTTTCATTCTCAAGACAAATGAGAATTGCTTTTAATTAGACAAATTATATTTATTGATTAGGTTGCTGAGGATTAAGCGTTTGCATTATCATTTGGTATGCCATTTCTTTGCCTTGCTCTTTATAAATCAATGCTAATAAATATTTGAAATCCGGATTATGTTCTTCAATAGCTAGCGCTTTATTGATAATTTTCTCAGCCGAGTTATAGGTTTTATTCTGATAATAGTAGGTTGCCAAATTATACATTGCTCGGGTATCATATGGATCTAATTTAATGGCTTGTTCAAAATCTTTTACCGCCAACGCTCCTTGTTGTAATTCAAAATATAGCAACGCTCGTAAATAATAATGTCTGCCCATCTCTGGCTGTTTTGATATCGCCAAGTTTAGCACTTTTAAGGCCTCATTAGAATTCCCTTGAATACTGTAGCACGTCGCTAAATTAGAATAGACAGGCATTAATAAGCTGTCTTTTTCTAATGCAACTTTATAATGCTTAATGGCATTTTCAATGTCATTGCTTTGATAGAAATAATCAGCGAGTTGCATTCTGCCTACCGAAAAATCTGCACTGCTATTTAACATTTCTTCTAGCTCAGCTCTTGATTTTTTTAGTCCGGCCTGGGCTCTAGTGTCAAAAGTATTTAAATCAACCCCCGCTAGGAGTTGGGCTGTACCAATTCTCACTAACCTTGTTGTATCATTAATGTGCTGTAAAGCAATTGATGATCTGTCATCTAGACTTAAACCTCTAAATTTTTGTAATGCGGCAAATCTCACTCTTGGAGATGTATCTTTTAACCCTTTTAAAATTGCACTGTATTGCTCCGTTTCTGTTATTTGTAAATTATCAATAACTGTAGCTCTAGCAATTGCTGGAAAGTTTAAATCATTAATAAAGACATCTAAGGCTTTCCTTTCTTTTTTTGATATTGTAGGCTGGCTGCTTAGTAATAGTGCATCAGAAAAATGATCTTGACGCTCAGATCCATACCATTCAACAACTTTATCTGCAGCCCACTGACTCGATTTATCTTGATGACATGTATTACAAGCATTAGGTGTACCATAAACAACACTTTGATCTGGTCTAGGCACCCTAAAACTATGGTCTCTTCTATAATCATTGCCCATATATGTTACCCCTGTCATATGACAATTTATACACTGGGCACCATCCGATCCTATCGGGTGAAATGAATGTTTAGGGGTATTGTATTCTGGTACATGACATTGCATGCATAAATTATTACCTACTTCTTTTAATTTCAATGTATGCGGATCATGGCAATCTGTACAGGTAACATTGTTATGATACATTTTACTTTGTACAAAAGAACCATAAACATAATCTTCCCCATCAATTTGTCCATCACCGTGATAAAACTCTCCCGATAAATTTTCAAGCAAATACTGATCTTCAAAATTTTCACCAGGGACCATATTTGCTGTTAATTTTGCACGTCTAGCGTGACAAGAAGCACACATGTTCATTTGTGCAAACTGCGAATTTCCAGGTAAAATATAAGCTGTTGAATCTGTGGCACTCTGTTTTGAATTGGCCCAATTAACATGGCCCTCAGCAGGACCGTGGCAACTCTCACAGTTCACATTTATATAAGAATAAGTCGTGTTAAAGGCATCCTCTTCTACCGCGTAATTCTTTTGTAAGTTCGTGGAATGGCACTCGGCGCACATGGTGTTCCAGTTTTGAGAACTTTTTGTCCAATGCATCCAATCATGCGGACTCACCTCATCTCCAGGATATTGATGGTACCATTTTTTATCAATAACATCCCAAGTCACTCTCAGAACTTGTTTTTTTCCCTTTTCAAAATCTGAAATATATTGCTGAAGCGGTGTAACACCAAAGACATATGAGATCTTATATGTCACCTGACTACCATCAATTTCTTTGACTTTTACAATGAATTCATTTTCTTCTTTAGTGAAGAAATAGCCTACACCATCTAGGGTTAAGCTTATATTATTAAAATCGCCAAGCACTGTTGATTTGTTTGCTATTTGCATGGCTAAATCATGATCAGAACCCTTCCATAATTCCACAGTATCTTTATGACAAGCAATGCATTGTCCATCTCCCACATAACCATCTCTATGAACCGATTTTATGGTGTTAGAATCCACATAAGATTCTTTTTCTGCATTACCATTACATGACACTAATAGCAAAACGAAACCAACCAAAAAAAGATACCTCATACGTGTCTAGAATATTCCTAAAATTCTTAAGAGTGCAATTTATAATTATTTAATCAAAAGAAGCTCTAGTCTAAAAAGTAAATTATTGACGACCTTCATATTTTTTAATAAAACTAATGCATCATCTTCAAAAGAACACAAAACATTAATTTTTTCTATTATAAATTTCCGGCAACGTTTATTTTTTAAACGATTTTCTATACTTATATATCGTTCAACAATTTAGTTAACTCATCCAATTTAGGCGTTAAAATAACTTCAATACGTCTATTTTTTGCTTTACCTTCTGAGGTATCGTTAGTTGATACGGGTGCAAATTCACCACGACCAGCAGCGGTTAGGTTTTCTGGAACAATGCTTGCGTTTTCTCTAAGAATATTCACAATTGCTGTAGCACGTTTGGTTGAAAGATCCCAATTTCCGCTAAGTTGTGCGTTGCCTTTATAAGGTACATCATCAGTATGCCCTTCTATAAGGATAGCGATATCAGGATTATCAGCTAATACACTTCCTAATTGTTGCACCGCTTTTCTTCCTGCAGCACCTACTGCCCAACTCCCAGAATTGAACAATAATTTATTTTCCATAGAAACATAAACTTTACCGTTACGTTGTTCTACCGTAAGTCCTTTGCCTTCAAAATCGGTAAGAGCTTTTGAGATTGCATTTTTTAAATCAGTCATAGCCTTGTCCTTTGCTGCAATAACGCTTTCCAATTCTGCTACTCTATTTGAGCGGTCTTCTAATTGCTTCTTTAAGGCCTCTAATCTTGTGTTTTCAGCAGCAAGTGCTTGTTCCTTAGCTTCTAACTGGGCTAATAATTCTCTGTTCTTTTTTGAATTTTCAGCTATTGCTGCAGAGCTATTTTTCTCCAACGCCGCATACGAATTATTTAAATTATCATGATTTGATTTTAAAGCTGCATACTCGCCTTGTAACTTATCACGTTGAGCTAGGGTTTCATCATAGTCCTTTTGTAAACTGTTAAGCTCATTTTCAAGTTTAGTCTTTGCAGATGACAATGCTTCATTATCATCTGATAATTGGCGGTGCTCTTTTTTTAAATTTGCATATTTCCCTTCTAAGTCTTTATACACTTTTGAAGAAACACAGGACGTTGTAATTGTTAGTGTTAACGCTATTAATAACAGTTTTTTAATCATAATTCTTATATTAAGTTTGAGGTTGTATTATTTTAATTGTTTATTTCTACTAGTACCGGACAATGATCACTATGTACCGCTTCAGATAGTATAACGGCTCTTTTTATTTTTTCTTGTAGTGGTTGAGCAACCATCGTATAATCTAGCCGCCATCCTTTATTATTTGCTCTAGAATTAGCACGATAACTCCACCAACTATAAGCTTGTTTTTCAGGATGTACAAATCTAAACGCATCAGTAAAACCACTCGAAATAAAATTTCCTATCCATTCACGCTCCACTGGAAGAAACCCAGAAACCCCTTTCATTTTAGGGTTGTGAATATCGATAGCTTCATGACAAATATTATAATCGCCACAAACCACAAGATTAGGAATTGACTTTTTAAGTGTATTGATATAGTCTTGGAACATATCCATATATTCCAGTTTATGTTCTAAACGCGCACTATTAGTTCCGGATGGCAAATAAAGACTCATCACTGAAACACCATCAAAATCGGCTCTCAGGTTTCTTCCTTCAAAATCCATAGAGGCAATACCTGTTCCATATTCTATATGATTGGGTTCTACCTTACTCAAAATGGCCACGCCGCTATATCCTTTTTTTTGTGCACTAAACCAATAATTATAGGTGTAGCCAGCAGCTTCAAAAAGAGATAAATCAAGTTGTTCTTTCATGGCTTTAATTTCCTGCAAACAAATAACATCCGGATCTGCACTTGTTAACCATTCTATAAAACCTTTATTAATCGCTGCGCGAATTCCATTAACGTTATAAGAAATTATTTTCATGCCCTACTTTTAGTTTTAGCTAAAATAAATAATGCGTTACTTTTACACTATCATTTTAAATCGCTTTTAACGAAAACTATCAACAAAATATTTTATAAGGTTTTTAGTTTATCTATTCAGATGAAGTTTACGACAACTATTCTAGGATTTCTTTTTACATTTTGTGCTTTTGCGCAAAATGAAACTTCTAACTATAGAATTAAAAAAATTGCCGTAAAAGATTCCATAAAAATTGATTCCGTTAGCATCAACTCTTCTTGGTTTTTATTAAAATCTAAAGACCAAAAAACTATAGACAGTACTTTTTATCATGTAGATTATAGTAAAGCGTTACTAACATTTAAAAAGCCATTCCTTCAAGACACCATTATCATTGAGTATTTGCGTTATCCCGAGTTTTTGACTAAAACTTACAAGCAACTGGATGAGCGCATTATTGTTGACAATACTGACGACCTCAACAAGCTCTATAAACTCTCTCAACCCAGTCAACAAAAAAACTTCGTCCCCTTTGATGGGCTAACAACTTATGGAAGTATTTCTCGCGGCATTACAGTTGGCAACAATCAAAATTCAGTTTTAAACAGTGAATTGGACCTTCAAATAACAGGTAAATTGAATGATAAAGTTTCGCTTAGAGCTTCTATTCAAGATGCAAATATACCCTTGCAAGAGAGTGGTTATTCACAAAATTTAGATGAATTTGATCAAATTTTTATTGAACTTTTTAGTAAAGATTGGAATATTCGTGCAGGTGATATTGATTTATTAAAAACTGATTCATATTATGGTAATTTTAGTAAACGGGTTCAAGGTCTATCAATTAATGCCACGCTCAACCACCCTGAATCAACAACCAATCTATTTGCGGCGGGAGCATTGGTGAGAGGGCAATTTAGACGTAGCCAATTTATTGCACAAGAAGGCAATCAAGGGCCTTACAAATTACAGGGCCCTAATGGCGAACTTTATGTACTCATTGTATCTGGCAGTGAAACTGTTTATGTAAATGGTATTGTAGCAGAACGCGGTGAAAACAAAGATTATATTATTGATTATAATGCTGGAGAAATTATATTTAATGCTACTTTTCCTATCACTTCAGAAATGCGGATTACTGTTGATTATCAATTCTCTGATCGCAACTATTCACGATTAATCGCTTATGGCGGTGGCCGTTATGAAAGTGACAAACTCAAACTTGGCGTATCTTTTTATAATGAAAACGATGCCAAAAACCAACCACTTCAACAAAACTTATCTGAAGAGCAAGTTCAAATATTAGCTGATGCTGGTGATGATCAAGCAAAAATGATTGCCCCTTCTGAAGTTAGAGAAACCTATAGTGAGAATAGGATCTTATACCGTAAAATTGATGTCAATGGCGTTGAAGTTTTTGAGTTTTCTAATGACCCTAACGAAGAACTTTACAGTGTTAAATTCAGTTTAATAGGTGAAAACCTAGGTAACTATACTTTAGCAAACACAAGTGCTATTTCTAACATCTACCAGTATGTTGCACCAATAAATGGTGTAAGTCAAGGAGAATATGAACCAGTAATAAAATTAGTGGCTCCTACAAAATTGCAAATGGCTATTGTAAATGGAAGTTATGTGCCTTCAGAAAAAACAATTCTAAATTTTGAATTGGCTGGAAGTAAAAATGATCTCAACCTATTTTCTACTATTGATGACGACAACAATGATGGGTTTGCAGGAAAAATAAGGCTTGATCAGAACATAATTCAACAGGATAGCAGTTGGAATTTAAGTGCATTTGTAGATTTAAATTATCTTCATGAGGATTTCAAAACAATTGAACCTTTGTTTAATGCTGAGTTTAACAGAGACTGGAATATTGACAATCCTTTGGGTCACCAACAACTTGCTGTTGCTGGATTAAATTTACAGGCTTCAGAAAAAGGCTGGGCTAATTATCAATATGAATATTTAGATTATTCCGAAAACTTTAATGGTTCTCGTCATGTTGCAAATGCCTTTATAAATTTGAATAAATTTCAATTAAGCTCAATCTTAAGCTATTTAAATACGGATTCTAACCTGAATACTTCAACATTTTTAAGATCCTTCAATCGTTTCGCTTACAGATATAATAAAGGGTGGATTGGCACAAAACTATCTCATGAAAACAATAAACAAGAGGAAAAAATTACTGGAAAACTAACCCCATTGAGTCAGCGTTTTACATCCTATGAAGTCTTTACGGGGTTTGGTGATAGCACAAAAATATTTGTTGAAATAGGATATAAAAATAGAGTTAATGATAGCCTTAACGAGAATAGCTTAAAAAAAGTGAATACATCCAATACTTATTATTTAAAATCTAAATTAATTCAAAATAGCAATTCAAACTTAGCACTTTACTTAAATTATAGAAATCTAAATTTTACCAACGACTCAATTTTAGATGAGAAATCTTTAAATTCAAGATTACAATACAATCAAAAGTTTTTCAAACAACTTGTTTTATGGAACACTGTTTTTGAAACCAACTCCGGCACCTTGCCGCAACAAAATTATACTTATGTTGAGGTGGAGCCTGGACAGGGCGCCTATACCTGGATTGATTATAATAACAACGGCATACAAGAATTAGAAGAATTTGAACTTGCACAATTTCAGGATCAAGGCAATTATATTCGTGTATTGCTACCCAATCAAATATTCTTACAAACCCATCAAAACAGATTAAGCCTTAGTTTAACTCTTAATCCTCAACAAGCGCTGCCAGCAGATAACTTTTGGACACATTTTTACAATCAAACTTCATATTTAATTGATAGTAAAACCAAAAGAGATGGTGAGAGTTTTAATTTAAATCCGTTTAATTCAGATCCAAATAAAGAGCTTGGTCTCTTAATGAATTTTAGAAACGTTCTATTTTTTAATAAAGGAAAACAACGCTATACAACCTCATATACTTATCTATCTAATCGCGCTAAAAACACATTGTCTTTTGGATTTATTGAAAATAGCACTAAAAGTCATCAGCTACATTTTAATCATAAGTTTTTATCCAGTTGGCTATTTACTCTGCAATCATCACTCAAAACCACGGAAAGCATAAGTGAGAATTTCAGTAGTAAAAATTATAATATCGATGCGCTACGTTTTAATCCAAAACTCACGTATCTCTTTAATGAAAATTCCCGTTTTGACGTCTATTATCAGTATTCAAACAAAGAAAATACTATCGCCAACTTTGAAACTTTAAAACAACAAAAGTACGGCATGTCCTTCGCGTTCGCTAATAAACAACAAGCAGGGATTAGTGGAGAATTCAATTTTTTTAATAATGACTTTACTGGCAATGCAAGTTCTCCCGTAGGCTATCAAATGATGGAAGGGTTACAACCTGGCAAAAACTATACTTGGAGTTTATTAGCCCAGAAACGCATTACCAAATTCCTAGATTTAAACTTGAGCTATTTTGGTAGAAAGACTGAACTTAGTAAAGCCATTCATACTGGTACGGTTCAATTAAAAGCTTATTTTTAGAATTTTCTTTCTATTTTAGAGTATATTTTAAAGACATGAAGCCAACACTAAAACTATCCTTGTTAATTTATTTACTTGTAATTTCATGTCATACAACAAAAAACAAAGCAGAGAGCACCAAGAGTTCCAACACCAATGCAAGCGTGAATATGGAACATGATACATTTATAAAAGCTGGTTATAAATTGGGACTAGTAGAATTTAATGAAGAGGGCAAATGTGTTTATACCATAACAGATCAAAGTACAAATGAAGTTTATGATCCTGTAAATTTTATGGAAATTGCAGAAGATGATTTAAAAAATGATATTGTAAAAGTCTATTATAAATTTAGACCACTACGTATGATGAATAGATGTGATGACTTACAACCCATAGAAATAACTGAAATAAAAAAGAGAGAAGATTAAATTAATCCTCTCTCTTTATAGTCCCTAAAATAGGTGCATTACTTCACAATTATTTTGCCAACTTTAACACTTCGTCCTAGCCCCATTTTCACGAGATAAACACCACTTGATGCAAAAGACATATCTAGTTGATATACATATTCCGACCCATTGGTTTTAGAGATATTATTAAACACCACTTGCTGCCCTAAAGTATTAAAAACGCTTACACTCAAATTATCATTATAAGCGGTCGTTAATTTAATATCATATTGCTGATTTGGTTTTGAAATTATGGTTAACTCCGCTTCCTCCAAAATGTTAGAATTAACACCCAGCGTTGAATCTGTAATATTAACTACAAAATCTTCGGTTTTTCCATAAGTCATATTGTCACAAGGGATATTTAAAAGTCCGCCGCCAATAAATGCAGGGTCCCATCCTCTTACGCGCATAACATGATCTCCCAAAGGCGCATCTGTTGGTATGGTAATTGTAAATTCAGTATCTGCGTTTGCTGCTGGGACTATTTGAGTGTTCAAAATTTGCTCACCCGGATCCTCAAAATCACCGTTATCATTAAAATCGATCCACATAGAGACTTCATCACCGGCATAACCAACTTGCAAATTTCCAACATGACTATTTTCACCAGTTGCTCTATTAAGATCTGTCATGACAGCTCTACTGTTAATATAGCCCGTCCCAATACAACCAGAAATATGGTCTATAGAGCCTATTTGTAAAAGGTTAACACCATCGTCAAAAGAGCAATTTGAACTAGGCTCACAATATGTCGTTGCGTTTGTTACTATTTTAACCTTACTAGCATCATTTGGTAGATGTTCATCACCAATCAATTCTGTAAAAACATTAATTTCATACGAAATATTATCATTGGATAAATCTGCGGTTGTACTAAATGTATATTCTATTGAAGTTCCTGCTGCTAATGGTCCAGCAATAACTTCAGTAATTGCGGCTCCGCCATTAATAGTATAACTAACTGGAATAAGAAATTGATCTTCAGTACCAAAATTTTGAACCTTAGCAACTATCTCACTCGCATCGGATAAACTACCAGAATTAGGATCCAAAATATCTAAAACACCAACATCTTTTGCCCCTAACGGATTAAGTTCAAAAACACCCACAACATCTCGTCTTGAGCCGTTAAAATATTCCGTATTAAACCAAAACTTATCCGTTTCGGCATCTATAGTTAAATGGGAATAATCAGCATATCTAATTGAAGGGTTGTTTGATGTACTTTGAGCAATAAAACCCTCATAAGCATTCATCACCCCAAGTGGTGCTCCTGCAAACTGTCCTGTGTAACGTACCGAAATCATTTCGGTATTACTTAAAGACGAATACCCCATCCCAATATTGCCATTACTATCCATAGCCATACTTGCAGCAAATGCATGTCGCCCATCTGGCGCGCAATACGTGCCTTCTTGGTAAACGGTCCATGGTTGGCCATCTGCAGTTTGTCGCATTTCATACCATCTCACCCCTGCTAATTCACCGCTAGCGCTGGTATTTACAACGAAATTAAACACCGCTGAATTGTGTGTCCCAAATTTTCTAAATTGTGCTTGATTCATTATTGTAGCTTGCATACAATCAATGTCCGGGCCACTTGGTTGTTCTAAATTCGAAAACGATCCTCCGTCAAAAACACCTTTAAAAGGCGTTACAGGAATTTCTGTAGCGGCAGAGATAGATGAATTTATGGCAACATCCCAATCAATATTTAAACTCCATAATTTTAAATGATCGGTATCAACACCAGCCCATTGGTCATCTTGCATATAAACAACAGTAGCATTGCCATTTGATGGCAAGTTCCCGTCTGAAACATTAAATATTTGAGGGCTATAAAATCCATTGGTTTGTATTCCTGGGAGGTCGAAAGCTTGAAACCCTGATGGATCACCAACAAGCATTTTTTCACGTTCTAAAGCCCATACTTGACCATTACCACCGCCACCTATATTTGCTGTGATATAATAGCCATCTGACCATATGGATACTTTTTCATAATCAGGAAATGCACTACCAACATTAAAATCTGTTGGGGCATAAACATGCCAGCCACCATTAACTGGGTCATTAGTTTCAGACACCGCAAAATGATATCCATTTGTGGTGCCACCAACCGCTGGTCCATCAAATTGGATGATAAGATAACGATCAGCTTCAGCGTCATACAATACTATGGGATCACCAGGAGCACGACCTCCAAACAAGGTCCCTAAAGATGCTGCCGGAGTTGCCGGGCTACCATCTTTATTGAAAATTCTAAAGGCTGTATTCCAGGATGCTATATAAAAATCTTTTCCAACTGCTCCAGTAGGATCTGATGGTGTCGCAGCAGAAGCTGTTGTTTCAAAAACTAAACTGGTCGTTCTTATTCCAATACGATCAGCATGCCTTTGCTGCTCTACTAAAGGATCATCACCTAAAGGCAATCCTTTTCCTGGGACCGCTTTATTTCCATTCCAGCGTTTATCTTTTCCTAACATTTTTCTATCTGATGCAGCTTCAGCTTTAATAAATGTCCCGTTTTTAATTTGGTCAGTAATACTCGGAACATAACGATATGACATCGTTTCATTCCACAACGCTTTTTGTGGTTTGTTTTCTGTTTGCTGTGC
>JAGSHF010000039.1 GCA_023954685.1 Flavobacteriaceae bacterium
AAAGGTGTAGACTACGCCAAAATAGATGAAAAACTGGATATTGTTGGTTTAGGAGAAAGAAAGACTAGCAAGTTTAAAACGTATTCTTTAGGGATGAAACAACGTTTAGCCATTGCCTCGGCACTTCTAAACGATCCGGAAATATTAATTCTAGATGAACCCACCAATGGTCTCGATCCTCAAGGTATTCATCAAATTAGACAAATCATTAAAGATATTGCCAATCAAGGCACAACCATACTATTAGCATCTCATCTGCTTGATGAAGTTGAAAAAGTATGCTCCCATGTTGTCGTGCTCCGAAAAGGTGAGAAATTATATTCAGGTCGTGTAGATGAAATGATATCTAGTTATGGCTTTTTTGAACTAAAAACAGACAAACAAGAAGATCTCATCAGTCTTCTGGATGCTGATGATACATTTGGACAAATTAAAATTGACGATGGATTAATCACGGCATTTTTAAATACCCCTATTGAGGCTTCAACATTCAATAAATTAATGTTTGATAAAGGCATTACACTGTCACACCTGGTACAACGTAAACAAAGTTTAGAAGAACAATTTTTACAATTAACAGACAATAACTAATCAAAATCAATCAAAACAAAATGCTTAGATTATTACAACTAGAACTGCAAAAACTCTTACTCAATAGAACGAGTAAGATTCTCATATTTATATCTTTTATTTTACCATTTACAGTATTAATTCTATCCTCAATAAAAATTAATTTCTTTGGTTTTTTTACCTTAGAATTGGGTGAGTTAGGCATCTATAATTTCCCTATCATTTGGCATATCGTAACCTTTTTCGCATCGCAGTTTAAATTCTTCTTTGCTATTGTTGTGGTCAGTATGATTGGTAATGAATACAGTAACAAAACAATTAAACAGAACCTCATTGATGGGCTGAGTAAAAAAGAATTTATTCTTTCAAAATTTTATACCATCGTTTTCTTTTCATTGGTTGCCACTTTTCTACTTTTTCTTATATCCCTATTAATTGGCTTATACTATTCAAGTTATAACGAAATTGGAATCATATTCAGTGAAATTGAATATTTGGCTGGCTATTTCATGAAATTGGTTGGATTTTTCTCTTTTTGTTTATTCTTAGGAATGCTTGCCAAACGATCCGCATTTGCTTTGGCATTTTTATTTGTGGATTTTATTGTTGAATGGATCATTTTTGGTCTTATAGCTTGGCAAACAAAAAGTACTGACATTGCTGAAAAAATTCAAAATTTCTTCCCATTAAAGTCGATGTATAATTTAATAAAACAGCCATTTCAACGTGTTGCTATGAGTAAGTTTCCTGATAAGGATAGTCTTGCATACGATTATGCTTTACATTGGTATGAGCTAGTGATTGTAATGGGTTGGACAGCTTTATTTGTGTTTTTATCGTATAGATTACTAAAGAAGAGAGATTTGTAATATCTTTATAAGCAACATTGCTTATCATTGAAAAAGATAGTTTTAATATTCTCCCTCCTTGTATGGGCTCATTCTTGGGCTCAAAACCAAGCTGCCAATTGGTATTTTGGTGAAGGCGCTGGTATAAATTTTAATTTGGCTTCAGGGGAAGTTACTTCGCTTGATGATGGTCGCTTAAACACGCTAGAGGGATGTACATCCATTTCAGATAGTAACGGAAAACTTTTATTATATACAGACGGTACTACAGTTTATAACCAGGAGCATCAAATCATGCAAAATGGGACGGGACTGTATGGCGATAGCTCAAGTACACAATCTGCTTTAGTAGTTCCTCAACCTGGTAATTCTGATATTTATTTCATTTTTACGGTAGACGTGAATGTGTTTGGACAAGGCGGAACTGATTTTGGTTTTAATTATTCTATTGTGGATATGAGATTAGATGGCGGAAAAGGAGCCATAACGTCTAAGAATATCAATCTGTTAGAGAACTGTTCAGAAAAAATTTCAGGTGTTTTAAAAGATTGCCAAACAGATTCCATTTGGGTAATAACATTGGCCACAGAGGATGGTACTCCTGGCCGTTTCACCACTTATCATGCTTTTGAAGTTTCAACCGCAGGTGTAGATACTAATGCCGTAAAATCAACTTTTCCTCCTAATACGGTTCCACCAGATCCCCAAGATAGAAGAGGACAGTTAAAAGTGTCTCCTGATGGCACTAAAGTCATATCGGCAAATATGTTTGGAGGACTGTACTTATTTGATTTTGATCCGAATACAGGTATACTCAGTAATCAACTACCCTTAATTATTAATTCTATTTCTGCTTTAGCATACGGGGTAGAATTTTCACCGAATAGTGAATTACTTTACGTTCATTCTTCAAATCCAGCGGGGGCTTTTGACCCAGCTAATAGGCATCAATCATCTTTAACACAATTTGATTTAACCGCTTCAGATATTCAAGCATCCGAGTATAGAGTGGATCAAAGGCAACTTTACAGAGGATCTTTACAATTAGGTCCTAATGGAAAAATATATCGAACAATGAGTGATAATTACTTCATTGGCCAACCTTACTTAAGTGTAATAAACAATCCAAATGCACTTGGGGCCGCATGTAATTATGAAAACAATGCTATTAATTTATCTCCAAATAAATCAACACAAGGATTACCACCTTTTGTGCAATCATTCTTCAATGATCAAATTGATATCATTCAAAATGGAACCAGTACAACTGCCTTATCGCTTTGCACCGGAGAAAATTACACTTTAAGCTATCAAGATATCCCCGGTGCCATATATACCTGGTATAAAGATGACATTTTACTCCCTGAAACCGATTTTGATTTAGTCATTTCTGAGAACGGGACTTATGAGTTGTTAATTGAATTTACCGACGGTACTTGTGACACTTATGAAGGCATTGCGTATGTGACATTTTTTGAAATTCCAGTAGCCAATCCTACTAATGACATTGTAATTTGTGATGACAACAATGATGGCCTTTGGAATTTTGACTTAAGCGAACAAGATGCAACTATTATCGGAACACAAGTTGATGTCCGTGTACGGTATTTTGAATCTCAATTAGATGCGGATACTGATCAAAATGAAATCATTGGTCCATTTGAGAACAATTCAACCCTTCATATCATTTACGCCCGAGCAGAAAGTATTGGAAATCCTGACTGCTATGACACTACAAGTTTTAATATTAGCGTATTTAATTCTCCGGTAGCAAACAGCATCCCGAATATAGAGTTATGTGATAATAATCTTGATGGAGATGATACCAATGGTCAAGTTGAATTGGATCTATCGGCTTTAATAAGTGATGTTTTGGGAAATCAAAACTCATCAGATTATGACGTAAGTTTTCATAGTTCGCAAACAGATGCTGACACAAATAGCACACCACTTCCTTTAAATTATATCAACGCATCATTAATGGAAACCATTTATGTTAGAATTGAAAATAACTTAAACGTCAATTGTTACCAAACATCAAGTTTTAACATTACTATTAATCTTCTGCCGGTAGCAAATTCAATTAATTTACTTCAATGTGATGAAGATGGTACACCAAATGGAAGGACAATTTTCAACCTTACTGAAGCGCATGAAGCTATAACGGGAGGAGCAACAGACGTGTCGACCTCATTTTATAATAACCTTAGTGATGCTGAAAGCGGCACAAATGCTATTGACGGCAACATGTATAATAATATTCAAAATCCCGAAACTGTCTATGTTCAGGTTATAAATGATAATACAAATTGTTATAGAATAACAACGCTCGACTTAGAAGTAAGTGTAACCAATGCCAATGATGCTATTTTAGAACGTTGCGATAATGACGGCGATGAAGATGGGTTTTTTAATTTTGATTTATCAGATGCAAATGCCATCGTTTTAAATGGTTTACCAACAAACGTAAGTATTAACTATTACCTCAATTATGATGATGCCTTACTTGAAACCAATCCATTAAACACCACTTTTAAAAATACAACAGCTTATAATCAAATTATCTATGCGCGAGTTGAAAATGCCAACGCTTGTTACGGCATTAATGAAGTTCAGCTCACCGTATTTGAATTGCCAAATATTGAAACAGAATTTGAAACCAATTATTGCTTAAATTTTCACCCCGAAAACATCTCTTTAAATGCAGGTCTGCTTGAAGGTAGCGAGCTAGATTACACCTATTTATGGTCAACAGGAGAAACTACACAAGACATAAATATTAATGCTCCTGGTGTATATACGGTTGAAGTTTTCAACGCTAATCTATGTTCTAAAAAACGAACAATTACAATTTTACCATCTAACATTGCTACATTTAATGATATTGAAGTTATTGATGCCAGTTCAAACAATACCCTAACAGTTTTAGTTACTGGGGAGGGTGATTATGAATATGCCATTGATGATATTAATGGCCCTTATCAGGATAGCAATAGATTTGAAAATGTAGCAGCAGGTATACATGTTGTTTATGTAAGAGATAAAAATAATTGTGGTATTGTAGACCAATTAGTTTCGGTTATAGGTTTTCCTAAATTTTTCACTCCAAATAACGATGGTTATCATGATACCTGGCAAATTTACGGTCTAAATAGCCAATTTCAATCAGAAAGTATAGTCTACATTTATGACCGCTATGGAAAATTGCTAAAACAACTTAACCCAGAAGGAGAAGGTTGGGATGGTACTTTTAATGGAAAAGCATTACCGTCGAGCGATTATTGGTTCCATGTCACCCTCGAAGATGGTCGTGTTTTTAAAAGTCATTTCACACTCAAACGATAATCCATAATTAACAATCCAATCCTGTTTAATGTCAATAATCGAATACTTTAATGAAATTGTTTAATTTTTATTATTTTCGCATTTCATGCTCAAATCTAATTTTCTGATTGTTAACAGACTATTAATTCCCTACTCATATCTTAAGGAATTCCTCTTGCGTAAATTATTATTTATCGCGACGGTTTTTGCTGTTTTCACATCGGCATCAGGACAAAACATTCGTGTGGATAATTCTCAGACGGTTCAAGCATTGGTTGAAAATTATTTAGTTGAAGGCTGTGTTGAAATTTCAAACATAGCATCTAACATTAATGGCAGTACTAATGGTTTTTCAAGTTTTGCTTTTTTCGAACGTGATCAATCAAATTTCCCTTTTCAGAATGGAATTATGCTTTCTACAGGTAATGCTAATTCGGGAGGAAATGCAATTAATACAAACCCTCTAAATGATGGTGATAATTCATGGGGAACGGATGCAGATTTAGAAAATGCACTCGGTATTACTAATACACTAAATGCAACCTCAATTGAATTCGATTTTGTGTCCATATCAAATCTTATCCAATTCAATTACATCCTAGCTTCTGAAGAATACATTGAAAACTTCCCATGTAATTATTCTGATGGATTTGCCTTTTTAATTAAAGAAGTAGGTACGGGTGATCCTTATACCAACATTGCCCTTATTCCCGGAACAAACATCCCGGTTAACACCAATACAATTCACGATGAAATTGTTGGGTTTTGCCCTGCTGAAAATGCACAGTATTTTGATGGGTATTCACTGGGAGACACTAATTATAACGGAAGAACAAAGGTATTAGCTGCATCTGCAAACATTACACCTAATGTACTTTATCATATAAAACTAGTTATTGCTGATCAAACTGACAAAAATTACGACTCTGCCGTTTTTATTCAAGGAAATAGTTTCAATCCAACGGTAGATTTAGGTCCAAATGTTACAACATGTGCGACACACTATACATTAAATGCCGATATACAAAATCCATTGGCCTCATATACTTGGTATCGCAATGGTTCATTAATTTCAGGAGAAAATAATGTTGATATAGACGTGGCCGAATCTGGTGTTTATACTGTTGAAATTGCCATTAATATCAATGACTTAGATTGCCTGATAACAGATGAAGTTATCATAACACTTGACTCAGAACAAACCGCTGATCCTATTTCAGATTATATCATTTGCGATGATCTTAGCGGGGATGGCATTGAAACCTTTGATTTATCATCAAAAGATACTGAAGCCTTATCCACTGTCCCTACTGGTAATTATAATCTCACTTATCATTATTCCCTTAGTGATGCTCAAAATAACACGAATTCAATATTAAACCCCATTCAAAACGACTCAAATCCTCAAACGGTTACCGTTCGTATTGAAGATATTGATGAAGGCTGTTTGGCCTTTACTTCATTTAATTTAATTGTTAACGAACTTCCCGATATTGTTCAACCCGAATCCATTGAAATTTGTGATGATGACGTTGCAGATGGCTCAACATTTATTGATTTATTGGCATTAAATACTAATATCACTCAAAACGATTCAAATCTATTAGTAACCTATCATTACTCGCAAACAGATGCTAATGCAGGTCTCAATGCCATTCCATTGCCTTACACCAATATAAATCCAAATGAAACCGTTTATATCAGGGTAATTAATATCTTGACAGGTTGTGCAAAAACAACTACAGTTGAAATAAATGTTCTAACGCCGCCCCAAGTTACACCTAATATTACACCAACATTAGATGCTTGTGAAAATGATACCGATGGATTTGAGATTTTTAATCTCGAAGACATAATTCCAGAAATTTTACAAGGCTTGACTGGAGTCACTGTAACTTTCCATGAAACTGCCGATGATGCAGCAACCGGAACTAACCCAATTGCAGATCCTACCAATTATCAAAACATCAATCCAAATTTACAAATCCTTTATGTGAGAGTAATAGATGATATTACGGGCTGTGCTACAATTGTTCCTATAGAATTACACACCAATGTCCTAATAACCGGAACTAATTTTCAGAGTTTCTATGAATGTGATGACGATAGTGCCGATGGTATTGCAACATTTAATCTGGAAGATATAGCTTTAAACATCATCAACAACTTAAATAACATTACCGTATCTTTTTATGAATCACAAAATGATTTAGATAACAATAGCAACCCTATAGATCCTTCAATACCATATGAAGTCTCGGCTTCTCCTCAAACCATATACGTTAACGTTGCAAGTGACGATTGCAGTTATCAAAACACAATTGATCTCATCATTAATCCTCCAATTCTACTTAATCCAATTGCACCAATTGAATACTGCAGCACAGATGATAGTGGTTTTACAATTATTGAATTAGCGGCGTTAGATCTTTATTTTACAACTGGACTCACTAATGTTGCGGTGTCATATTTCGAAACTGAATTGGATGCCGAAGATAATACGAATCCCCTCCCCGAATTTTTTACTAATATTTCCAATCCACAGACGCTTTTTGCAAGAGTAGATGGTACAAACACTGATTGTTTTGATACTTTAGAGTTTGAAATAAATATTATTTCAGCACCTACAATCACACAGCCTACTCCTATTATAATTTGTGATGACGATCAAGATGGGCAATTTAGTGTTGATTTAACAGCACGTATTCCAGAAATTGTACCAAACACTAATAACTTAATCATTAGCTTCCATCCCACTATAGATGATGCCAATATGAATACTGCACTTATTCTAACGCCATCAAATTATAATGCTTCAACAGAAACGGTTTATACTCGGATTGAAAGTGCTATTTCAGGATGTTTTGCTATAACAAGCTTAGACATATTTGTAAATACTGTTCCCGAGTTAATTTCAATCTCTACAATTCTTGAATGCGAAAATGATGGAAATCTAATTGCTGAATTCTATTTTATAAATAAAGATGATGACATATTAAATGGCCAATTGGAAAAACAAGTGCTTTACTTTGAGTCACAAACAGATGCTAATAACCGCGTGAATATTATAGATAAAAATAGTGCTTATTCTAATAATTCCAACCCCCAAACTATTTTTGTACGTGTAGAAAATTTATCGGATGAAAATTGTTTTGATACGACTTCGTTTGATATTGAAGTAGGGGCTATACCTCTATTTAACCCCCCTACAAACTTTGTTGTTTGCGACGACATATCAAACGATGGTATTGAAGAATTTGATTTAAGTCAAAAAATCTTAGAAATTTCTCAAGGTATTCCTCAAACCTTAGACATTACATTTTATACTACATTTAGTGATGCTGACAACGCTATAAATGCTTTACCATTGAACTATTCAAATACTGATAATCCACAACAACTATACGTCCGTATTGAAAATGGCACTTATTGCCACGCTGTTGCTGGTTTTGGATTAAATGTAATCCAGGTACCCTCGGTTAATTTGCCTAGTGCCATTACGGTTTGTGATTCAGACTATGATGGGCGTTCAACTTTTGATTTAACGGTATCGGAATTTGAAATTCTTGATGTAAGGAATGACGATATCATCATTTCTTACTTTGAAACTGAACAAAATTTAGAATTGGATTCAGATCCCATTTTGAGTCCTGACAATTATACAAATACAAGCAACCCACAAACTGTTTTTGTTAAAGTAACTAACACCATATCAAATTGCTTTGTAGCTATCCCTTTAGATCTCAACGTCAACTTACCCCCAGTTATTAATCCGATATTTAATATTGCGACTTGTGAAGATACTAATGCCATTTATAGTCTTGACGAAGCAACAGCCCAACTTATTAATGACAATACGAATGTGCTTGTGTCCTATCATTTGTCTAATATTGATGCGCAAAACAATCAAAACCCATTAACTACGGCATTCAATTATACCCAGCCTCTAACGACCTTATATATTCGAGCTGAAAATACCATAAGCACTTGCGTTGCTATTTCTTCATTTAATTTAATTATCAATGCAAACCCTATAGCGAATATGCCTGCAAATATGGAGGCATGTGATGATGATAACGATTTTAATTTAGAGTTCGATTTGTCGCAGCAAACATCCATAATCCTCGGTAGCCAAAATCCGTTGGAATATACGGTAACATACTATGAGTCACTCATAGATGCTATAGATAATGTCAACGGAATTCAAAATTTGAATTATTATGCGTTTGATGGTCAAGAGTTTTTTGCCAGAATTGAAAACAATACTACAGGCTGTGCTAACACAACCTCTTTTAAGACTATTGTACACCGAAAGCCAATTATCGAAATTCCGCTCCAAGTTATTTGCTTAGACAATTTACCTTTAACCGTTTATGCAGGAGATCTTGTTAATGGGGATAGTTATCTTTGGAGTACAGGAAGTACCTCTTCTGAAACTGAAATTTCAATTATTGGAACATATTCGCTAACCGTAACCTCATCTTTTGGATGCCAAACCACAACTACATTTGATGTCATTGAATCAGAAGCAGCTAATATTGAAGTCACGGAGACAGTAGATTTCTCAGATCCAAATAACATTGCAATTACCATTAGTGGTATTGGAAATTACATGTACATTTTGGACAATGGATTACCTCAAATATCAAACATTTTTGAGAATGTTTCATTGGGATATCATACAATTACAATCATTGATTTAAATGGCTGTACAGAAGTTACCAAAGAAGTTCTCGTTATTGATGCTCCCAAATTTATGACCCCTAATGATGATGGCTATTTTGACACTTGGCATATTATAGGCATTGAGACCTTACCAGGTTCTAATGTGAGTATTTTTGATCGCTACGGCAAATTACTTAAATTCTTAAATGCAGAGTCTCGCGGATGGGATGGGACGTTTAATGGTAGTCTTATGCCTTCAACAGATTACTGGTATGTGGCAGATATAAAACAAGGTGAAATCGCTTTTCAAGTTAAAGGTCATTTTGCTTTAAAACGCTAATAATTTATTGAATTCAAACACACATATTTTCTGTAATTTAGCAGAATGAAATTCAAAATCAAATCCGATTTTAGTCCAACTGGAGATCAACCTCAAGCTATTCAGCAATTGGTTAATGGTATTAATTCTGAAGAAAAATACCAAACACTTCTTGGTGTAACAGGCTCTGGTAAAACGTTTACGGTTGCAAATGTCATAGAGGAAGTACAAAGACCCACTTTAGTTTTAGCGCATAACAAAACCTTAGCAGCTCAGTTGTATTCTGAATTCAAACAATTTTTCCCAGAGAATGCTGTAGAATATTTTGTTTCATACTATGATTATTACCAACCGGAGGCCTATATACCGGTTTCGGGTGTATATATAGAGAAGGATTTATCCATCAATGAAGAGATAGAAAAGATGCGACTAAGTACCACCTCTTCCCTATTATCAGGTCGAAGAGATGTATTGGTAGTGGCCTCAGTATCTTGTTTATATGGTATCGGAAATCCTGTAGAGTTTCAAAAAAACGTGATTACTATAGAACGAGATCAAGTGATTTCTAGAACTAAATTACTGCATCGATTGGTTCAAAGTTTATACTCTAGAACTGAAGCGGATTTTAATCATGGAAATTTTAGAATAAAAGGAGATACTATTGATATATTCCCAAGCTATGACGATCATGCATTTCGTGTCCACTTTTTTGGTGATGAAATTGAAGATATCGAAGCATTTAACGTTCAAACAAATGAAGTCATTGAGAAATACGATAGACTCAATGTCTATCCGGCAAATATGTTTGTAACCTCTCCAGATGTGCTGCAGAATGCAATTCACGGGATTCAGGAAGATTTGGTAAAACAACATGATTATTTTAAGGACATTGGAAAACATTTAGAAGCTAAACGTCTTAAAGAACGAACCGAATTTGATTTAGAAATGATACGTGAATTGGGGTATTGTTCGGGAATTGAAAATTATTCCAGATATCTTGATGGTCGCCAGCCAGGATCGAGACCTTTCTGTTTATTAGATTATTTTCCAGAAGACTTTTTAATGGTCATTGATGAAAGTCATGTTACAATTTCCCAAGTTCATGCCATGTATGGCGGTGATCGAAGTAGAAAAGAAAATTTGGTAGAATACGGATTTAGATTACCTGCCGCAATGGATAATCGACCATTAAAATTTGAAGAATTTGAGGCGCTTCAAAATCAAGTACTTTATGTGAGTGCAACACCTGCAGATTATGAATTACAAAAATCAGATGGTATTTATGTAGAGCAAGTTATTAGACCTACAGGTCTCTTAGACCCTATAATTGAAGTTAGACCCAGTTTAAATCAAATTGATGATTTAATTGAAGAAATTCATCTTAGAATTGAGAAAGATGAACGCACTTTGGTAACAACTTTAACTAAGCGTATGGCTGAAGAATTGACCAAATATCTCGATAGAATACAGATTCGTTGTAGATATATTCATAGTGATGTGGATACTTTAGAACGTGTTGAAATCATGCAAGATTTACGTAAAGGTTTATTTGATGTATTAGTTGGTGTAAATCTATTGCGTGAAGGTTTAGACCTTCCTGAAGTGTCATTAGTTGCCATTTTGGATGCTGATAAGGAAGGGTTTTTACGATCTGCTAGATCCCTAACTCAAACTGTTGGTAGAGCAGCCAGAAATTTAAATGGAAAAGCGCTGATGTATGCTGATAAAATTACCAAAAGCATGCAGAAAACCATTGATGAAACCAATTACCGTCGAGAAAAACAAATTGCATACAATACAGCCCATAACGTAAAACCTAAAGCTTTAAATAAAAGTCTAGATAATGTGCTTACAAAAAACTCCGTGAGTTCATATTATTATGAATTAGAAGCGCAAAAAGCTGCTGAACCGGAAAGTGCTTATTTAAGCAAATCTGAACTTGAAAATAAAATTCGTGAAAAAAGAAAGTTAATGGAGCAAGCTGCAAAAGAATTGGATTTCATTATTGCCGCCAAACTGCGTGATGAAATAAAAGCTTACCAAAAAAAATTGGCTGAGCTAAAGACATAATTCTAATTGTACTGTACTTTAAAAATATCGATGAGAAAATCTGGTGGAATGATTTTATTCGGAAAGCTCTCCATTAAATCTAATACTTTATTAATAGCTTCGTAACTCAAACCCATTCTTAAACCAAAATTATGAAGGCGCATCAATTCTTTACTTGTAATCTCTGCTCCTAAATTCATTAATAAAACCAAACGGTGGAATTGCACAATACGTTCACTATGAGATTTTAAATTGATATGAGTAACAGGGTTGTCCAATAAGTAATCGAAATCTTCCCGTGTAATTTCCAATTGCTTGGCTACACCTAAAAGAAAATTGTATTCAATTTGCTTAAGGCTCTTATCTATTCTTGCAAAGGCTATCATTTCAGACAGCAAGCTTAATTTTTCAACTCGATTTATCATGGGTTGAGAGGGTGTTTATATGTTATTATAAAATTAACTAATATCCTCCTTAAATAATCGTTGATAAATAGTCACTTATCGAAAACCGTGCTCCATTTCAACGATATTATCATTCCTTTCATACAACAAATAATCCTAACAAACTGATTTACATTTATTTACATGAATTTTAGCAAAATGCAGATTTAGGAAATATTAGTCTTACATGTTCATAATATGAGCTCCCAAGAATTGAGGCCAATTAATACTCTAGAATTAGTGTATGCAATGCAAAAAAAATAGATGTAAAATTAAACTTTGAATAATCTTTATCATATAATTGACCCTATATAAAACAAAACTCCTTTGTGTGAACAAAGGAGTTTCTAGACTAATTCAATATGTTGTAATCTTTTTATTCCTCTTGTATTACTCTTACAGGAACAATAAATGTTTTTTGACCGTTACTTAATTTTGCTGAAAGTTCTCGGTAGTTCAATCTGCTCTTAATAAATGTTTCAATAAATTCTTGATTAGAATCTACAGAAAGCACTACCATTTCATTATCCTTATTTAAGGTAAGCTTAACTGTAGCGACAATATCTTCCTCGATTAAAAAAGTGGGATCGTCTAATAATTTTTCTACCTCATCTGTAATGATGGTTGCTACCGCTTTTTTCACGGTGTCTAAATCGTTGTTTGCAAAAAGTGCACTGCTAAATGTAATCGCACATACTAACAGTAATGTTTTCAAATGTCTCATAATTGTTCGTTTTAAATTGATTAAATAAATTGATTGATGTCTTAAAGACGATAGTATAACTTCAATTGTTACACCATTATTCATCAATTAACTTATATTTAACGTTTTTAATCTATTTTTTAACACTTATTTTGAGAATTAAACAAAAAACGAGAGAAATATCTAAATATTACTCTCGTTTTTAATGTTTTTTTTGCGAATTTTTTAATTCACAACTATATTATAATACAGATTGTACTTTATCAGCAGCTTCCTGAAATTCAGTTGCACTTAATACATCCAATCCAGAACTATCAATAAGCTCTTTGGCAATATCAGCGTTTGTGCCTTGAAGTCTAACAATAATAGGCACACTAATATTCCCCATGTTTTTATAAGCATCAATAACACCTTGTGCGACACGATCACAACGAACAATACCTCCAAAAATATTAATTAATATGGCTTTAACAGCAGGGTCTTTCAATATTATTCTAAATGCAGCTTCTACACGTGCAGCATCAGCAGTACCTCCAACATCTAGGAAGTTAGCTGGTTCTCCACCTGAATGTTTTATCAAATCCATTGTTGCCATTGCTAAACCTGCTCCGTTTACCATACAACCAACATTACCATCAAGATCAACATAGTTAAGTCCTAATGCTCCTGCTTCAACCTCTACTGGGTTTTCCTCACGGATATCTCTTAAATCTACATAATCCTTATGTCTGTATAATGCATTGGCATCAATAGTAACCTTTGCATCCACAGCCATTATCTTATTATCACTAGTTTTTAAAACCGGATTAATCTCAAATAAAGAAGCATCAGATTTTACATAAGCCGTATAAAGTGACGACACAAATTTTGTCATTTCTTTAAACGCCAAGCCAGATAAACCAAGATTGAAAGCAACACGTCTCGCTTGGAAGGGCAATAAACCTGTAGCAGGATCAATTTCCTCCGTAAAGATTAAATGTGGTGTTTCTTCTGCAACGGTTTCAATATCCATTCCACCTTCTGTAGAATACATAATCATATTTCTACCTGTACCTCTATTTAAGAGTACAGACATATAAAATTCACTCGTTTCGGTCTCACCTGGATAATACACATCTTCAGCAACCAATACCTGGTGTACTTTTTTTCCTTCTGCAGAAGTTTGAGGTGTAATTAAATTCATGCCAATAATTTGCCCAGAAATTGATTCAACTTCTTGCAAATTTTTAGCAAGTTTAACACCACCGCCTTTACCGCGTCCACCGGCATGTACTTGAGCTTTAATAACGTGCCACCCTGTACCAGTCTCAGCTGTTAATTGTTTTGCTGCTGCAACCGCTTCTTGTGGGTTTTTAGCAACAATACCGCGTTGAATACGCACACCAAAACTGTTTAATATGTCTTTTCCTTGATATTCGTGTAAATTCATTTTATGAAATTATTTTTTGCTCTGCAAATGTAAGCATCCTATGAGATTAAACCAATATTTTTTAGTGCGTTTCATTTGAAAACTTCCCATTGTAATTTTTATAAATAAACAAGGTTAATTCCTAAAAACTTTTTAGCTTTATCCGCTTAAATTTTATAATTATAACCATTTAAAAACCAATGCAAAACTCTTAATTTATTTAATCATGACTAATGACAACTTATTGACCATTGTAAACGAATTTGAAAGTCCAATTTATGTGTATGACGCACAAAAAATTGAAGCACAATACAAACGGTTAACTGCCGCGTTTAGTGAGGTCAAACAGTTAAAAATAAATTACGCAGTAAAAGCACTGTCCAATATATCTGTATTAAAATTCATGAATACGCTTGGCGCGGGATTAGATACCGTATCGATTCAAGAGGTTCAGTTGGGTCTTACCGCAGGGTTTAAGCCTGAAAATATTGTTTATACCCCTAATGGCGTATCGTTATCTGAAATTGAAGCGGTTGCCAAACTTGGCGTTCAAATTAATATTGATAACCTTTCTATTTTGGAGCAATTTGGGAGCAGGCATCCTAAAACGCCCGTTTGTATTCGTATTAATCCGCATGTTATGGCAGGTGGAAATACCAATATTTCTGTTGGTCATATTGACTCTAAATTTGGAATATCCATACATCAAATTCCGCATATTCTAAGAATTGTAGAAAATACGGGCATGCACATTAATGGCATCCATATGCATACGGGAAGTGATATATTAGATATTGATGTATTTCTTTATGCTAGCGAAATTTTGTTCGATACTGCTGTGCATTTTAAATCACTCGATTTTATTGATTTTGGCTCTGGATTTAAAGTCCCATATAAAGCAGGTGATATTGAAACCAATATTGAAGAATTTGGAGAAAAACTGACCGAACGTTTTAAAACTTTTTGTAAAAATTATGGAAGGGAACTCACCTTAGCTTTTGAGCCGGGTAAGTTTTTGGTTAGTGAAGCTGGGTTATTTTTAACCCAAGTCAACGTCGTAAAACAAACTACTTCTACTGTTTTTGCTCAAATAGATACAGGGTTTAATCATCTTATTCGCCCAATGCTTTATGGATCACAGCATGAAATCATAAACATATCTAATCCTAATGGTAAAGAACGGTTTTACTCTGTTGTGGGTTATATTTGTGAAACAGATACTTTTGCCAATAATAGGAGAATTAATGAAATTAAAGAAGGTGACATTTTAGCGTTTAAAAATGCAGGAGCGTATTGTTTCTCCATGGCAAGCAATTATAACTCACGCTACCGTCCAGCAGAAATATTATGGCACAATAATAAAGCTCATTTAATTAGACAACATGAATCTTTTGAAGATTTATTAGCCAATCAAATAGAAATAACATTTTAAATCATGAAGCAATTCTATATTATCATTTTAAGCTTGATCCTTTTTTCCTGCAAAGGTGAAGCTAATAAACAAGAGACAGTGACGCCTAATAAGGTTGAAAAACAAATTGAAGAAACGGTTACTCCAAAAGTAGATTTCGTGAAAAATTCAATTGACGACCCCTTAGCTATGAACATTGCGAACGCTTTAGTTAACAATCATCTTAAAAATGACATGAATGGTCTCACTGAAAATGACAGGCAATTTCAGTTTTATAAAATAGACCTGAACAATGATGGGAACCAAGAAATATTTGTTCGTTTAATGTCGTCTTATTTTTGCGGTTCTGGCGGTTGTACTTTTTTATTACTCGATCATTTAGGAGAACGCATTACAAAATTTACCGTAACCCGAGCACCTCTATTTATTGAAAACAACATGCAAAATGGATGGAGAGTACTACTCGTTAAGGACGCCGGCGTATTTAAAGAACTTATTTACACCAATGGTTCCTACCCAACGAATCCGTCTATAATTCCCAAAGCACCTTATGACGCGCCTAGCGGACACGCAGAAATTCTTTTTGATGATAATTTTAGTAAGAGTAAAACGTATACGTTTTAGAATCTTCTGTGAAGATTTTTCCGACTCACTTTTAAAAGGCATTAGTTAAAATCTAATGCTTTTTTTATCAAATTTATTAGAGAATTTCATGATTATAAATGACAAGCTTTTGATCGTAGTCATAACTCTAGGTTTTAAAAAAAGAAATTATGATATTTTTAAATTGAAGAAAAGTTAAAGGTATTTTGTAAATTGGTACAGATTAAAACTATGAGTGAGCAGATTACCATTTTAATTGTTGAAGATGAAATGCTCATTGGAGCAAATATTTCCTTACAACTACAGCAGTTGGGCTATGCTGTTTTGGGACTTATCCCTAGAGGGGAAGAAGCCTTAGAACTGATAAAATCTACCCAACCCGATATTATCCTTCTAGATATTAATCTCAAAGGTGAATTAGATGGTATTGAAACTGCCCATATCATGCAAAAAAGTTATGATATTCCAATCATCTATTTAACGGCAAATGTTGATCAAATAAACTTTAATCGCGCAAAATCAACTCATCCTTACGCTTATATATCCAAACCCTATAAAAAATTAGATTTACAAAGGGCTATAGAACTTACGGTAAATAGATTAATGTCTGAAAGAACCAAATCTTATCGCGTTAATGAAAATGCACCCTTAGTCTTAAATGACAGCATTTTTGTTAAGGATCATGACAACATGGTTAAAATAAAAATTAAATCAATTTTATATATTGAAGCAGAACGAAATTATTGCAGGATCTATACAAATTCTCGAGAATTCCTTCTTGTAATGACTTTAAAAGAAATGGATGAAAAATTGCCTGAAGCACATTTTATCAGAATTCACAGATCGTTTATAATTAATTTATCGCAAATTGATGAAGTAGGCAATTCTCATGTATTGATTGAAAGAAAAGTCATCCCGCTAAGTAAATCGCATCGTGATAAACTTCTTCAGCGCTTACAAACCATTTAAACATTATCTATTTTAAATTCAAACATAACGATAGTACCGTTGGATTTCATATGCTCCATTTCCCCATTAAGTTGTTGCGTGAGCAATTGCAATAACTGCATTCCAAAACCTTTACCTTTGGTAAAATCATCATCCATTTGCCCAATACCATTATCTGTAACTTTAAGTATTAATTTACTTTTATTAATACGCTTTAATTCAATATTTATTTTGCCTTGCCGGCCTTCAGGAAAGGCATATTTTAAAGCATTTGTCAACAATTCATTTACAATCAAACCTAAAGGTATTGCGGTATCAACGTCAAGCTCCACCGTATCCATAACACAGTTTAATTCTACACTTTTATCAACACCAAAGGAATCTAATATATGTCTTCCCAAATTCACAAAATAATCCTTCATATCAACAGATCCTAAGTTTTCCCCTTGATATAGTCGCTGATGAATCATGCTCATAGAAAGCACACGGTTTTGACTCTCTTTCATCGCTTCAATAACAGTTGGATCATCCATTTGAGCAGACTGCAATGAAAGCAAACTAGAAATCACTTCAAGATTGTTTTTTACCCGATGATGAATTTCTTTAAGCAAGAACTCTTTTTCAATGTTTTGCGCATTCAACAACTTATTTTTCTTTCTATTCGTGTCGTATGTTTTAAGCAAAATTAAAAGTAACAAAAGCAAAAGAGCACCTATAACAATCATTAATTTTTGCCTCGTTTTCTGCTGATTAATCTGTGTTTCTTGCACTTTTATTGTGCTTTCTTTTTGTGCAACATCAAACTCCGTTTGCAACAATGAAATGCGTTGATCCGCCTCCGTTGTAAATATTTCAGATTTTAAGGCATCGTATTGCGCAAAAGCTTGGTAAGCATTTTTATAATCATGATTACCAGCATAAGATTGTCCTAAGGTCTCATAAGCTTGACTTAAATAATATTCATCTCCAAAATCTGAAGTTGCAATCCTAATAGATTTCTTCAAACTCTCAATTGATGAATTGAATCGACCTTCACGGTGTTGAAATTGGCCAATAGACAACCAGGATCGCATGACCATAAATTCATTGTCTAACAATTCGGCATATTTTAAAGCATTAACTCCGGCATTTTCCGCCTCATCATAACGTTTTAAAAACGCATATAAATCCACTAAAGAAATATAGACATCACTTAAATTATTATAAAACCCATAGCGCTCTCCAATGGTTTTAGAATGCTCAAAATATTGCAATGCCCTATCATATTCTTTAAGGCCAAGCAAATTATTTCCTACAACGTATAAGGTGAACCCATAGTCCAAGTCATTAATACCACGCTCCTCAAAAAAATCTAGGGATTGCAATCCATAATCCAGACCCTGCTTAAATTTAGAAAGTTTCCAAAACAAATTACTCAAATCACTATAAGCAACTGCTTTGGCTCTTTTATCGTTCCGTTCTATGCCTATACGTAAAGCTTCCATCGCATAATCAGCAGCTTTATCCAGCTCGCCTCTACGTTCATAAATATAGCCCAATTGCGTGTTTAGATGCGGTAAGTCTTCTTCTGTCACCTTCAGTTTTGCGGCTTCAAGAATAACCTGTGCACTATCTAATTTTTCCTGCCTTAACAAAATAGCACCTTGTGTAATTTGAAATCTTCCATGCCAAAGACTATCATTCAAACGTAATGCTTCTTGTAAACCCTCCTTAACAAATACAGTAGCTTCCGTTAAATTTCTGGTGTGCCAATAATAGGCCAAGTCATTTAACACCTCAAATTTAATGGCTCTATTTCTTATCTTTTTGTAATTGGCTTGTAGGGTATCTAAATAAGAAGCCCCAAAATTATCCGTATCTACAAAAACGCGTTCGTATTTTAGTGTATCGTTAAGTGAAATAATTTGAGCATGAAGTGGAGAAATCATAAAAACACAAAGTATCCAAAACATTTTTAAAAATAATCTGAAATTGGGTATCATAAAATTCGACATGTTCTGAAATTATTGTGATTTAAAGGTACAATTATTTAATTTTTGTTTGGTAATAAAACGGGGGCCTTCGGACATCAAAACGATACACTCGTCCTAAATCACTTTAATTTTAGCAATACTTATTGTTACTTAGACAGAAGCAATCCCCCCTTTTTAGATTTTAACCTGCATAACTAAATATTTTTATGTACAGCAAGATTAAAATATTGATCAGTATCTTATTTTGTTTTGCTTGTACCAACAATAATTCAGTAGATATTGTTTATGAAAGCAAAATATTAGACAACACCAATATTTATGTTGAATTGTGTTTAAACAATAAAGACCATTCATTTTTGAAATCGTGCGCGATAGATGATTTTACAAGGCAATTAAATGGCATACAAGTAGCATCCAACTTAAATGAAATAGAAGCACATTTATCCATATACAATATTGCCTTTCCAAATCTTAACATTAAAATAATGCAACAATCCATACATGAAAATCAAGTTTTCATACAATGGCAGCTCACAGGAACCAACACGGGCATGTATGCAGAAGCCTTGCCTACAGGAAAGAACGTTAATATTAGCGGAAGTTCGACATTGGTATTTGACAAAAACGGGAAATTGAAAGAAGAAATTATCTATTATAACGAGCTTGATTTATTACAGCAATTAGGCTATGTTTTAATTCCGCCAATACTAGAATAATTAATAACATAAAGAAACATTGAATAAGATGAAACGGTAACCAACCAATTAACTCAAACGAGCTTAGAATAACCCATAACTATTTTTGTAGTGTTTAAATAGTTATTTGAAATTAGTTTTATAGCTTTCTAAGCTTGTTGAGTTTTTTAATACTATTAAAAATGAATTCAACAGCTACTACAGGCGTAAACCCTAACCAAATTATGCAAGTTGGAATGGGGTTTTGGGCTTCAAAAACTTTACTAACTGCCGTAAACATGTCTTTATTTACAGCGTTAGCCGGAAAAGAATTATCAGCACAGAGCATAAAATCCAAATTAGGTTTGCATCAACGTGGGCTTTATGATTTTCTAGATACCCTTGTGGCACTAGGATTTCTCAATCGCACTGGCATTAAGGAAAATGCTATGTATGCAAATACAGATGAAACCAATCTGTTTTTAGATAAAAATAAACCTACCTATATTGGTGGAATTCTA
>JAGSHF010000016.1 GCA_023954685.1 Flavobacteriaceae bacterium
GAAGTAATGGTTGATCAAGTACCACTTCAAGAACATCAGGATGTGCTTTGAGATGTTCAAAATTTAATGATTTATTTTGATGATCGGTTACGGTAAAAACTGTTGTGAAACCCCGTTCTTCATTTTTGGCAAAGAAAAATCCTGTATCATATTCTTCAGCAAAACGCATTGCTAATGGAGTTTTCTTTGTTGAAAAACTGTTACTCCAGTCGTTAAAATAAATAGTGTCTAATGTGGTATTAGATGTGTTTTTATATTCAATATATTGAAGAATTTTGGCTTGACTTTTATCAGTGTCAAATGTTGCTCTTACCTCCATTTTATTTTGGCCAAATGTCAATTGACAAAGGCCTATAAGTGCAATGAGATGTATTAAGCTGAATTTCAAAATTAAATTATTGGGTCGAGTGTTTATTTAAATAAAACAACATTAAAATTTAATCCAAAAAAAGATTGTCCTTTTTCAAAGTTTTTTATTCATGTTTAGGGAGAATGAATTTAGCATCTAGAAATTAGGACTAAGCTCATACTTTTTGTAGAAACCATCCAGAATATCAATTATTTCATCTTCCGTATCTACAAGATGTATTAAATCTAAATCGGTTGCGCTAATATTTTCAAACTTTTCTAAAAGTGTATTTTTTACCCAATCCATAATGCCAGCCCAAAAATCAGTACCAACTAATATAATTGGAAATTTTTCAATCTTTTTGGTTTGAATTAATGTAATGGCTTCAAAAAGTTCATCTAAAGTTCCAAACCCTCCAGGCATCACAACAAATCCTTGTGAGTATTTAACAAACATCACTTTTCTTACAAAGAAATAATCGAAATCTAAACTTTTATCAGAGTCAATATAAGGATTGTCATGTTGTTCAAAAGGCAATTCAATATTTAGGCCTACCGAAGTTCCACCTGCTAAATGTGCCCCTTTATTTCCGGCTTCCATAATACCAGGACCACCTCCTGTAATGACGCCATATCCGGCTTCTACTATACGGCCTGCAATAGATTGGGCAAGTTTATAATATTTATTATCCGGCTTAGTTCTTGCTGAGCCAAAAATAGAAACGCAAGGGCCAATTTTACTTAATTTTTCATAGCCATTCACAAATTCTCCCATGATTTTAAAAATTGCCCAAGAATCATTTGTTTTTATGGCATTCCAACCTCTAATATTTTGTTCCTTTGTCATATGCTTTCTCGTGTTATTTTTGTGAATTTTAAATTCTACAACTGGCTAATATAGTTCTTTTCTTAGAAACTTTGCAGTGTAACTTTTCTTATGTTTAGCAACTTGTTCTGGCGTGCCTTCAACAATAATTTCACCACCGCCTTTACCACCTTCATAGCCAATGTCAATAATGTGGTCTACCATTTTAATTACGTCCAAATTATGTTCTATGATTAATACAGTATTGCCTTTGTCTGCCAATTTGTTTAAAACAATCATTAAAACTCTAATGTCTTCAAAATGCAAACCTGTTGTAGGTTCGTCTAAAATGTAAAAGGTATTTCCGGTATCTCGTTTAGATAATTCAGTAGCGAGTTTGATGCGCTGCGCTTCTCCTCCGGATAAGGTGGTACTCTGCTGCCCTAAAGAAATATAACCCAAACCAACATCCTGTATGGTTTTAAGTTTGCGATGAATTTTTGGAATGAGCTCAAAAAACGGAACCGCTTCATCCATGGTCATATTGAGCACATCACTAATGGTTTTACCTTTATATCGAATCTCTAAAGTTTCTCTATTGAATCTTTTACCTTGGCAAGTTTCACATTCTACATAAACATCAGGTAAAAAATTCATTTCTATAACCCGTAATCCGCCGCCTTTACATGTCTCACAGCGCCCACCTGCCACATTAAAACTAAATCGCCCAGGTTTATATCCACGAATCATGGCTTCTGGTATTTTAGCAAACAGACTTCTAATTTCACTAAAAACACCTGTGTATGTTGCTGGATTACTACGTGGTGTTCGGCCAATAGGAGATTGATTAATATCAATGACCTTATCAGCATGTTGTAGTCCGGTAATGCTTTTATATGGCATTGGCACTTTAACACCGTTAAAGTAAAAGTTGTTTAAAATGGGGTAGAGCGTCTCGTTGATGAGTGTTGACTTCCCACTACCAGAAACGCCAGTTACACCAATCATTTTACCAAGAGGGACAGTGAGATCTACATGTTTTAAGTTGTTTCCTGTACAGCCTTTAAGTATTATTTTTTTACCATTGCCCTTACGTCTCTTTTCAGGAATTTCAAGTGCTTTGGTGCCGTTTAAATAATCCGCCGTTAGTGTATGGTGCTTTAGAAGTTCTTTAGGGGTGCCTTCACTTATAATTTCGCCACCGTGTTTTCCTGCAAAAGGTCCAATATCAATCACGTGATCGGCACGTTCTATCATATCCTTATCATGCTCTACCACAATAACCGAGTTACCAACATCACGTAATGCTTCTAAAGAATTAATGAGTTTTTCATTATCACGTTGATGCAAACCAATACTTGGCTCATCTAAAATATAGAGTACACCTACCAATTGTGATCCAATTTGTGTTGCCAATCGAATGCGTTGTGCCTCACCACCTGACAGGGATTTAGAACTCCTGTCTATGGTTAGATAATCGAGACCAACATCTAATAAAAACTGAATTCTACTTCTTATTTCTTTGACAATTTCTTCTGAAATTGCTTTTTGCTTTTCAGATAAATAACCTTCTAAAGCGTCAAACCACTCCGCCAAATCTACAATATCTAAATGTGCAAGATCTGCAATGTTTCTATCGTTGATTTTAAAGAATAGCGCTTCTTTATTTAGTCGTGAGCCATTACATTTAGAACAGGTCACTTTATCCATATAATCTTTTGCCCAACGCTTGATGGAAGTCGACTCGGCGTTTTTATACTGACTTTCAATAAAATTGGCAATGCCTTCAAAATCAATGCTATAATTGCGTGTAATACCTAAGGTTTTACTGTCCACCGAAAATTTTTCATTTCCACCATAAAGAATCATTTCTAAGCCCTCTTTTGGAATTTTTTTAATAGGATCTGTAAGATCAAATTCAAACCGTTGCGCAATGAGCTCTAGTTGCTTAAATATCCATGTGTTTTTCTGAGGACCTTGAGGTGCTAAACCACCATTTTTAATAGATAGGGTGTCGTCTGGAATTATTTTATTGCGATTCACTTCATAAAGTGTACCAATACCATTACAATTTGTGCACGCCCCTTTAGGCGAGTTGAATGAAAAATTATTAGGCTCTGGATTGGGATATGAAATCCCTGATGACGGACACATTAAATTCCTGCTAAAATAACGGACTGCATTTGTATCGTGATCAATCACCATAAGCACATCATCACCATGATACATGGCAGTATTGATGCTTTCGGTAAGGCGTTTATCATTATCAGCAGTATCGTCAATTTTTAGGCGATCAATAACAATTTCAATATCATGGGTTTTGTAGCGATCCAATTTCATCCCTTTTTCAAGGTTTTTAATTTCGCCATCGGTACGCACTTTTACAAACCCTTGTTTTGCAATTTGCTCAAACAATTCGCGGTAATGCCCTTTTCGAGACCGAATTACAGGTGCTAAAATATTGATACGTTTGTCTTTAAAATCTGAAATAATCAATGATTTGATATGTTCATCATTATAACTCACCATTTTTTCACCCGTGTTATAACTGTAGGCATCACTGGCACGGGCAAATAACAGCCTTAAGAAATCATAAATCTCGGTGATGGTACCCACAGTAGAACGTGGGGATTTACTGGTGGTTTTTTGCTCGATGGCAATCACAGGTGAAAGCCCGTCAATTTTATCCACATCGGGACGCTCTAAACCACCCAAAAATTGTCTAGCATAAGCAGAGAAAGTTTCAATATACCGACGTTGCCCTTCAGCATAAATAGTATCAAATGCCAAACTGGATTTACCGCTACCAGAGAGCCCAGTGATGACTACCAATTTCTCCCTAGGTATCGTGACATCAATATTTTTAAGGTTGTGTACGCGAGCACCTTGAACCTCTATATGTTCTTCAAATTGACTCATAGATTTGCAAAGTTGCAAAGGTACAGATTTAGGAGGTAAAACGAAAGTGAATGTTAAATGGTTAAAATAGGAAATATGAAAAATAAATCTTAAACTATTTTAATTCAAATGGGTCTACTATTTTTAAATTGATTAATTTAATTACCTGCTAATAAGAAGTTAAAAAATAGTTATTCTCGTTTTATGAAAATCACTGAATCAACGTTCTCTAAGAATATTTTCTATTGCTGGCATCCCGTAGCCTATAGTTCTGAAATTAAGGATCAACCTTATGCAACTATTTTACTAGAGCAACCTGTCGTAGTATGGCGTAGTTCTGATGGTAATACCCATGCCATGAAAGATGTTTGCATACATAGGGGTACAGCGCTATCATTAGGTTGGGTAAAGGATGATTGTTTGGTATGTCCTTACCATGCTTGGAAATTTGATAAATCTGGTGATTGTGTGCACATACCTCAAGCTCCAGATACACCAATACCTGAAAAAGCAAAAACGCCTGTATATCATTGTCAAGAAAAATTTGGATTAGTTTGGGTGGCATTAAAAACACCTAAATATGATTTGCCTGAGATTCCAGAATTTGATGACTCCAATTTTAAATTTGTGTTTACAGGCCCTTTTGATTGGAATAGTGATGCGTCTAGACAAGTAGAAAACTTCACAGATTTTGGGCATTTTCCATGGGTACATCCGGGTTTATTAGGAGAGCCAGAACGCCCTGAAGTTCCAAATTGTAAAGTAGATATTAGAGATGCGGTTTTACATTATACTGTGGTTAGACCGGAATCTGTAAATTCTGATGAATTTCCAATTTTTGCCAATGAAGTTACTGATGACCCAGTGCGGAAAAGTAAATATCAACTGCATTTACCCTATACTATTGTTTTAAGAGTAGGTTGGGGAGGACGGGAAAAAATAATGAATTTGTTTGCGTCTCAGCCCATTTCAAAAAACAAATGTAGAGGATTTTGCCTCGTAGGGCGTAATTATAACCTGGAGGCGCCGGATAAACTATTTAAAGATTTTGAAAATGTTATTTTTGGCCAAGACAAACGCATTGTAGAATCACAAAGGCCAGAACAAGTCCCTTTTGATTTCACAGAAGAGTTGCATTTGAAATTTGACGTTGTGGCGATGACATATAGACGTGCGATGAAAAAAGAAGATTTAGATTATTAATAGGTTCTTTTAATTAAACGCTACTTTATGGATATTTGGTTTTTAATGGAAATTCTAAAATAACACCTAGCATTTCACGTTTTATAAGTCGCACTGGTAATATTTGGTATTAATTTGGTGAGTTTCTAATCGCACATGATACGTTATCTTATGAGGCAAATTTATGTCATATCCTATTTTATATTTTTATAAAAATGTTGTCATTTTGAGAACAACTATAACACAAATGAATAATTGTAAGAGCTAAGCTAAAATGGAGCGTGCCAATTGTTTCGCCAATAGTGTTGCTGCTCTAGGGTGCAGCCTCTACCAAAGTTCAGGTTCAATAAGCTCCAATTCAGCCAGTGCATTCAAGCCATTATTATCATTAAAAATAGCTACACGTGCATAAATTGCTAATTCTGGGCAGTTTTTTATAGTATGTTCAGCAAATTCAATTTCGTCTTTTGTATGTGTATAGAGATCAATTTGACCACCAAAATTTGTTTGCACTCTAAATTCATTGGCCTAAGCCACTTTTAGCACGGCATGTGAAAACTGCCTTTGAAAAAGCACCATTGAGACTTCACCAAGTGTAACAATATCATATTGAAATGGCTGCAGCATCATTGCTTCATTGGTGATTAAATTTTTAAGAATGGCTTCATGGATTTCAAGGTTATTCTCTTTTAGCCTATAGGTATGACGTGCCGTGCCAGAAACACAGGGTTTTAAAACAGTTTCAGTCCAAACTAATTGTTTATGAAGTTCATCCATGGTTCTTGTACTTCCTTTTTCAATAAAATAGGATTCCGCAATATGAATACTTTTTGTTCTTAAATCTAATAAGTAGTGCTTATCAATATTCCATTGAATAGTATTTTTGGAATTAATAAGTTGCGTTTTTTGAGAAATAGTTTTTAGCCATTTTGAGAATTCTGAGAATCGATAATAATAATCCCATGTACTTCTGAAAATCACAGATTTTGTGGTGGACCAATCAAAATCAGGATCATCCCAAGCTAATATTAAAACCGATAAGCCTTAAACTTCAAGGGCTTCCATTAAAATAGTATCTTCAACATAACCGAGTTGTTGTTCACCATCAACATTAAATTGATGACTCTGTTTTTGATCAGTACGGATGACGATATCTGTCAATGCTGGTGAATTAATTTTTAGGCTTACTCCTTAAATAGGGTTTTTTCTCTGCTTTAACATGGGTCAATTCAATACCCAGAAATAAAATTTTGTGAAAGGTGGGAAGTTGCGCACCACTTTCTGTAATGACCCAGTCAGACCAACTAGCTTCAATCCCGTCAATAGGTAGTATGGAAGTCCACATTTTAAAACTTTCAGGCTTTCCATTGGCATCTAATTGCCATAAATAGGAATCTCCCGGTGTTGAACCCCCAGAGGTGTATGTAACTAATAGGCCTTTATTGCCATTTTCAAGATTTACAATACTGCGTTCTACACCAGGGTCAAAGACCTTATATGGTGCTACCAGCCAGAACGAATCGTTATTAAAATAATCTAATGCCGTTTGTACGATGGCATCCCGCTGTTCTCCTACAACGTTAAAACTATGAATGTATGCTTTGCTGCGCTCAGGGTAATTGAGATGCAAATCAACCTTATGTTCTTTCCATAACACCGTACAAATATTATTGTACTTATCCCATTTGTAATGATGGCGATTTTTAAAGGTCCATTCTATAAAATCAGTTTCTTTAAATGCTTCATAATCTAAAGCGTTTAACATTTTTTGAGCTAGTAGGTCGGCTTGTTCGCTAGGAATACCTTGTGGTAAATCTTCATTGTATTTAAAGTAAATAAAACCAAATAACAATAAGCTTGGTAGGGTTAAAAATACAATGATGCCCAGAACGATTTTTATAACTTTCTTGAATTTCATTTTTTTATAATGTTTCTGAGGGCTTCTTTGTGACTTAGGGGTTTTAGGGTAGACAAATTTACGAAATTTAAAACAGACTGCGGATTTGACTTGCCATATTCACGCAATGACCAACCAATAGCTTTTTTTATGAAGAACTCATCAGAATGGCTAAAACGCAGGCATTGCGCATATAAAAGAGCGGAATCTGTCTTTTTTTTATACCCCAATTGAAACAAAATACTACTTCTGTTTAGCCACATATTCTTAGAATCTGAATATTCAGCAATAACTGTTTCGATTTGTGAAGGGTAGATAGTGAGGTATTTTCCTAATATTTGTTTGGCGATATAATCTACAGTATCCCACCATGACTTATTCGTGACGAGCGCTGTGATGATAGTAATATCATTTTTAACATAAGATCTCCTTAAATATTTTTCAAATAGTTCAATGCCACAATGATGTAATTCTCGCTGTGGTTGCTGCATTAATTCAATAGCAATTGATCTAATGTTGTTTTCAATTTCATTTTGATACTGTGCGGCTACTTCCTTTAAAATTTCACGACGAGGCTTGCTTTTAATACCATAAAATTCAAATTGACCACGTAAATAATTTTTCATGGCTAGTGCATTTTCAAGATTTCCTTGATTTTGCATACGTTCCGAAAGTGCATTAATAAATGACATGTCTTTAAAATCCTATAGCGGTATCATCACCTCTCCGGTCTGCACCACCTTCTAGTTTTCCATCTTTTAATACTAAAATCCCATCAACTTTACCAATAACAGGTGAATTTTCTTCATTGGTTTGATAGCCTAGTTGTTGCAAGCTATTAATAACCTTGCGATCAAAAGAATTGGGCTCGAACATCACTAGATCAGGCAACCATTGATGATGGAAACGGGGTGCATTTACTGCTTCTTGCATGGTCATGTTAAATTCATGAACGTTTAATATGGTTTGCAACACCGATGTAATAATAGTTGAACCTCCGGGTGTACCTACACTCATTAATAGCTCACCGTTTTTTTCAACTATGGTTGGCGTCATTGAACTGAGCATACGCTTTTCTGGTGCAATACTATTGGCTTCAGCACCAATTAGACCAAACATGTTTGGCACCCCTGGTTTGCTACTAAAGTCATCCATTTCGTTGTTTAGGAAGAAACCTAAATCTGAGCAATACAATTTAGAACCGTAAGCACCATTTAAAGTCGTTGTTACAGAAATGGCATTACCAAATTGATCTATAATAGAGTAGTGGGTTGTTTCATTACTTTCAACAATTTGCACTTCACCGTGAGATACATCACTAGAACGAGTTGCTTTTTCAAATGAGAAATTAGACATTCTACCTTCTAAATATGAATCACTTATTAATTTATCACCAGGAATGTCAACAAAGTCAGGATCTCCAAGATAAAAACTTCTATCAGCATAAGCTCGGCGTTCTGCTTCTGTAATGACTTGAATAGTTTTTGTAGCATTGTGACCATATTGCGAAAGATCATAAGGTTCAATCATTTTCATGATTTGAGCCAAACAAACACCACCACTTGAAGGCGGAGACATTGATATTACACGTAAATCATCATATTCAAAAACAACTGGGGTGCGCCATTGCGCTTCGTATTTACTCAAATCATCTATGGTCATAATCCCACCGTTATCTTTCATGAATCTAACCAAACGCTCTGCGGTTTCTCCTTTATAGAATTCATCGCGTCCATTTGCCATGATACGTTCCAATGTATTCGCTAATACCGGATATTTAATGGTGTCATTTGCTTTCCAATTTTTATTAAAAATGATGGAATCTTTATTAGCTTTAAGGAATGCGGGTTGATACTTTGCAATACGCTCTTCTTGTTTATAGGTCACGACTACACCTCTTTTTGCTAAATCAATAACCGGTTGTAAAATCGTTTCAATAGGGAGTGTTCCAAATTTTTTATGAACCGCAAAGACCCCAGCAATTGTACCTGGAATTCCAACCGCCATAGCGCCTAAAGTACTTTTGTTTGGTATGAAATCACCGTTTTCGTCAAGATACATGTCTTTTGTTGAGGCTAAAGGAGCTTTTTCTCTATAGTCTAAACCACCAATAGCACCAATAGTATTGCGATATACCATAAACCCACCACCTCCAAGATTTCCAGCGTAAGGATAAGCAACGGCTAAGGCGAGTTCTGTGCCAACCATAGCGTCAAATGCATTTCCACCTTGTTCTAAAATTGCTGAGCCAATTTTTGAAGCTTCTTCGCGAGCCGTAACTACCATGGCATTTTCAACAATTAAACCCCGTTTGTTTTCATCAGCTAAAACTATAGGTTTTTCTTGCTTGCAAGCCGTTTGCAGGAGTAATAAAGCACAAAGAAATATTAATTTTTTCATGGTGATGTATTTTGATTTAAAGTGATGTTAGTTGTTTTAATTTGTGTTGAGAAAAAGTGATGAGTTCTTCGAAAAAGGCAGTAAACTCTTGCTCAAATTCATTGTAGAATGCTTCCAATTCAAAAACAGCCTGATCCATTTTAACTTTGTTATTGGTACGTCTGTTCATGCCATCCAAAACTTTTGAAATTCCCGCAATAGAGGCATAGCTTAAGAGCCAATTATCAGCAATCATATAGGGCATCATTTTTTTAATACGGGTAGGAAGGATATCATAATGGTCATCGAGCATGTCATAAAATTCGACAGTGTAATCTTCTAGTGGTATATCACAATAATGTTTCCAATTTTTAGCTAAAAAGTGATCGTATAAAATGTCAACGATGATACCAGAATAGTGACTGTATTTTTTGTGTAGCCGTTTAGTGCTTAATCTTACAACTGGATGTGCATCTGTAAAAGTGTCAATCTCACGGTGAAGCAGGATGCCAATTTGAATGGCTTTAGAATATTCTAGATAGTCTTTGCCTTTTATACCATCGGCCATAAAATTACCAACAGTCACAGTATTATCGTTTCCAGAAAGGTAGATGTGAGCTAAATAATTCATTAGCGAAATTTACAAATTCAAAAGATATTTCTTGCATCGAAATGCTATATTTGTGAAAATATAAAATGACATATGACACTTATAAAATCAATTTCAGGCATTCGAGGTACTATTGGCGGTCAAATAGGGGAAAACCTAACACCAATTGATGCTGTTAAATTTGCTGCGGCCTATGGGACATGGATTAAGACACAGCGCCAAAAAGATAATTATAAAGTAGTGGTAGGAAGAGATGCCAGAATTTCAGGTGAAATGATTCAGAACTTGGTGATGAATACTTTAGTTGGCCTCGGCATTCATGTGGTTGATTTAGATTTATCTACAACACCAACAGTTGAAATGGCCGTGCCAATGGAACAAGCAGATGGTGGCATTATATTAACCGCGAGTCACAACCCAAAACAATGGAATGCACTAAAACTGTTGAATGCTAAGGGTGAATTTTTGAATGCCGTTGAAGGTGCTAAGATATTAGAATATGCAGAAGCCAAAACTACTGAATTTAGTGATGTTGATAGTTTAGGGAAAATCACAAAAAATGAAGCTTATATTGATATGCATATTGATGAAGTTTTAGATTTACCATTGGTAAATACAAAAGCCATAGAAAAAGCGAAATTTAAAGTTGTTGTTGATGGTGTTAACTCTACTGGAGGTATTGCTATTCCCTTATTATTAGATCGTTTGGGTGTACATACTGTAAAGTTATTTTGCGATCCAACGGGACATTTTCCACATAATCCTGAACCATTAAAAGAACACCTCACAGATCTGTCTGATTTGGTGGTTAAAGAAAAAGCTGATTTAGGAATTGTTGTTGATCCAGATGTAGACCGATTAGCTTTTATGTGCAATGATGGTGAAATGTTTGGAGAAGAGTATACGCTTGTCGCTTGTGCCGATTATGTTTTAGGGATTACACCAGGAAGTACTGTGAGTAATATGAGCTCAACTAGAGCTCTTAGGGATGTTACAGAAAAGCATGGACAAACCTATGAAGCTAGTGCGGTAGGAGAGGTTAATGTTGTAGATTTAATGAAAAAGAATAATGCAATTATTGGTGGTGAAGGAAATGGTGGTATCATTTATCCAGAATCCCATTACGGACGTGATGCGTTAGTAGGTGTTGCTTTGTTTTTAAGTTTATTGGCCGATAAGAAAATGACAACCCGTGAACTTAGAGATAGCTATCCAAGTTATTTTATGAGTAAAAAGAAAATTCAACTTACTCCAGCTATTGATGTGGATGCTATTTTAATGGAAATGACTTCGCGTTACGCTAATGAGAATATCAATACGGTAGACGGGGTGAAAATTGATTTTCCAAATAACTGGGTTCATCTTAGAAAGAGTAATACAGAACCGATTATAAGAATTTATACGGAAGCACAATCACAGGTTGAGGCGGATGACTTAGCTAATAAAATCATAAATGAGATAAAGTCCATCGCTAATATTTCGTAAATTTGTACGCTTTCAAAATTTAATTTGAATAAAACAACAGCATTATGATTACTTCAGAAGCACAAAATATTGTAACCACAGAACTTGAATCCTATTTTCAGAAGTTCAGAGATCAAATTGTGGGTATCAATCAAACGTTTGAATCCCCTTATGGATTGCAGCCTATGGTGTATACAGATTGGACTGCATCGGGTAGACTTTATGCGCCTATTGAGGACAAATTACTCAACGATTTTGGGCCTTATGTAGCTAATACGCATACAGAAACTACTGAATCTGGAACAGCTATGACTATGGCTTATCATAAAGCCAAACATATCATCAAAGATCATGTTAATGCTAATGCCGATGACGTACTTATTGTTTCTGGTAATGGCATGACAGGTGTTGTAAATAAATTTCAAAGAATTTTAGGGTTAAAAGTACCGGAGAATTTGCAAAAATATACAAACGTACCGGATGAAATGCGTCCTGTTGTTTTTGTAACTCATATGGAGCACCATTCTAATCAAACCTCATGGTTAGAGACAATAGCTAAGGTTGAAGTCATTCCGCCGGGTACGGATGGATTATTTTGCATTGAAAACTTTAAAACTCTTTTAGACCAATATAAATCATGTACTATTAAGATTGCATCCATATCTGGTGGGTCTAATGTTACTGGATTACAAATTCCGTGTCACGATGTTGCCAAATTAATGCATGAAAACGGCGGAGTTTGTTTTGTAGATTATGCCTGTTCAGCCCCATATATTGAAATAAATATGCATCCTGAAGATAAGTTGGCCTATTTTGACGCTATTTTCTTTTCTCCTCACAAATTTTTAGGAGGACCTGGCACATCAGGCGTATTAATCTTTAATAAGAAATTATATAAAAATATGATTCCTGACTGCCCTGGTGGAGGAACGGTGAGTTGGACGAATCCTTGGGGAGAACATAAGTATATTGATAATATTGAAGATCGCGAAGATGGCGGAACACCAGGTTTTTTACAAACAATAAAAACGGCTTTATCAATAAAATTGAAAGAGCAAATGGGCGTTAAACAAATGCTAGATCGTGAGCATGAGATCTTAGATGTTATTTTTAAGCGTTTAGGCAATGTTGAAGGCATTAATATTTTGGCTCCAAAACACAAAGATCGCTTAGGGGTTATTTCGTTTTATATTGATGATTTACATTATAATTGTGGCGTGAAATTGCTGAATGATCGATTTGGAATTCAAACTCGTGGCGGCTGTAGCTGTGCAGGTACCTATGGGCACTTTTTGTTGCATGTAGATCACGAGACTTCAAATGCATTGACTGAAGAAATTTCAATTGGTGATATGGCACGAAAACCAGGATGGATACGAATGTCTATTCATCCAACAACAACAAATGCTGAGATAAATTATGTATGTGAATCTATTTTAGAATTGGCAAAAAATCATGAGCTTTGGCAAGAGGATTACACTTATGATAAATGGACAAACGAGTTCACACATAAGGCTAATGCGGTTGATAATAAACCAGCCCAAATTGAATCTTGGTTTACATTGTAAAGATTACTGAAATTTTTTGGGTACTTTATCTCGATGTTTCCAACGTTTATGAGTCCAGAGAAAGTATTGAGGCGCCTCGTGAATTTGCTTTTCAACACGTTTTAAAAATGCATCAGTAATTTGGTAATCTTTGAATTCTTTAGGATTATGTGCTAAGGTTTCAAAAGTGGTTTGGTAATAACCGCGTTTCAATCTTTCTACCTTGAAATACACCACGGTCATATCCAGTTTCTTGGCAAGCATTTCGGCACCTGTATGCACAGGAACTTTTATACCCATAAATTCTTTCCAATAATCGGCTTTATCTAATCTTGGATTTTGATCTGAAACAAAACCATTAATGGTGAGTTCACCTTTTTTCTTTGAAGCAATAAGTGTTGATACCGTTTCTTTTGTTGTGATTAATTCACTGTTATATTTGGCTCTAATACGTTTTACTAATCTATCAAAATATTTATTAGCTAAGCGCTTATAGATGGCATAGCCTCTAGATTTCATATAAGTTTGCAAGATAAAAATCCATTCCCAGCTGCCATAATGTGCACACATCAAAATTACACTCCTGCCTTGATTTTCTATATCTTGCATGAGTTCTACATTGGTAAAGGCGAACCTTTTTTTCATTTCAGCTTCCTTAATGGTCATAGATTTTATAGATTCTAGCATCATATCACATAAATGGTGATAGAATTTTTTTGTAATTATCTTTATGTCTTGATCCGATTTTTCAGGAAAGACAAGCTTCAAATTTTCTACAACTACTTTTTTTCGATACCCAATAATATGGTAAAGAATAAAGAAGACACCATCAGAAAAAGCATACAGTAATCTAAAAGGAAGAATAGAAATTGACCATAAAAACGGGTAAATAATAATATAACCGAGAAATTGCATTATTTAATATTAGATTTGTACACACAAATATATGTTATATTTGATTTAAACGTTTAGACTTTATGGGCAATTTAAATTTTATCACCATAATCATCATTGGTGTGAATGTTGTTATTTCTTTAAAAGGTTTCAAGGACTATGGCTTCTTTGAAAAATATAAATTTAATATTGGCGGCATAAAACGCGGCGAACAAATTAGAATGCTGAGTTCAGGATTTCTTCATGTTGATGAAATGCACTTGTTTTTTAATATGTTCACACTCTATTTTTTTGCGGATGAGGTCATTAATTATCTAGGCCCAATAAATTTTGTAATAGTATATTTTGGCAGTTTAATTATGGGGAATGTGCTATCTTTTTATTTCCATAAACATGAGTATCATTATAGTGCTGTAGGTGCCAGTGGTGCTGTTACTGGAGTTTTGTATGCGGCTATATTATTAAATCCAAATATGAGTTTATATATGATGTTTATTCCCATAGCTATTCCAGCTTATTTATTTGGAATTGGCTACTTGCTATACTCTATTTATGGCATGAAGAAAAGTGTGGGCAACATAGGACATGATGCTCATTTTGGAGGCGCCATTGGAGGTTATGTAATTACACTAATTTTAGCGAGTTGGCTATTTACAGAAAATTTATTGATGGTTGGATTATTAGCCATTCCTATTGTTTTACTGTACGTAATGCGCAAAACAGGTCACATTTAGAGGTTTTAAATTGTGTAGTTTATTCATTCTAATAATTCTGCGATTTTATCTTCTAGAGCTTGACCTCGTAATTTTTTTGCAACAATAACCCCATTTTTATCTAGAATAAATGTTGCAGGTATCGCATTTACCCTATACAATCGAGCAACAGGATCGTTAAAATATTTTAAACTTGATACATGATGCCAATTTAAGCCATCATCTTCAATGGCTTTCAACCAATTGGCCTTAGCCGTATCTTTCTGGTTACTTCTACCATCAAGGGATACTCCAATAATTTCTAAGCCTTTATCATGATATTTCTCATAAATTTTAACCACATTTGGATTTTCTCTTCTACAAGGCCCGCACCACGCCGCCCAAAAATCTATAATTGTAGCTTTGCCTTTCATGTCTTTAAGGGCAAGCATATTTCCATCTTTATCGGGAGAAGAAAATTCTGGAGCAACCTTTCCTATATTTAAGTTTTCTTCTGACTCTTTTTGATAAATATATGTATCTATTTTTTGACCAACATATTGGTTTTCTGCATTTCGGTTAATCAAATTGCTCAATATTTTTCTTTGAGATTTAAATAATTTTAAATTTAAATTCCTTGAACCAATTTGACTTTCTAATAATAATAATGAAAGTTGAAGATCGGGATGATTTACTATAAAGTCAGAAGTATGATTATCCATTGAAATAATAAGATTTTCTTGTTCTTCTAATAGTTGATCATAACGTTCTCTGTTTACATTTGATTGCTCTATAGCTAATTCTGAATTAATGGCTTTATACAGTTTTCGTTTTGTCAAGAGATCTGATAAATACTCATTATGTGCTTGGTTGTTGATTGGCCCATCTATTAGAGACCCTTTTATACTATCTTTATTAATAGAAATGTCGGTATAACCAGGTTCTAATATAAAAGTTAAACTTCCGTTTACCCCATTGACGCTTATAGCCCGTCTCACCGGAGCTATAATTGTACCATTTAAAGTGAAAGTTTCATTCATTACAATTGCAGTATCCACTGTAATTTCTTTTCCGCCTTCTGAGATAATATTTATATGTGCTCTAATCCCATTATAAACGCCAGGAAGGGATACGTTTACCTGATAGGTGTTTGGAGGTAATTGCGGTTCTTGTTTACAAGCCGTACACAAAAGGATAATAGATAAAAAGGCAATTAGGTTTTTCATTATTTACAATTTTGTGGTAAATATAAGCGTTTTCAAGATTTTAAAAATCTAAATTCAATCATTATCTTAAATTCTCGAATTCAATTTTATTACTTTTGCCAAAAGAATTAATATGACCCATACCGATAATATTATAGCATTAGCAACGCCCTCAGGTGCTGGGGCAATTGCAGTGATTAGAATTTCTGGTCCAGATGCCATAATACTGGCTGATAAAAAGTTTAAATCGGTATCAAAAAAAACGCTTAACAACCAACCAACGCATACCATTCACTTAGGACATATCGTTGATGATGATCGTATTTTGGATGAAGTCTTGGTTTCAGTTTTTAGAAATCCTAATTCATATACTGGAGAAAATGTAGTAGAAATATCGTGTCATGGTAGTGTCTTTATTCAACAGGAAATTATTCAACTCTTTTTAAGAAATGGCTGTAGAACAGCAAACCCAGGTGAATTTACTTTACAGGCTTTTTTAAATGGAAAACTTGATTTATCGCAAGCAGAAGCTGTTGCTGATTTAATTGCTAGTGATAATGCAGCGGCACATCAAATTGCAATGCAGCAAATGCGTGGCGGATTTAGTAATGAAATTAAAATATTACGTGATGAACTTTTAAATTTTGCGTCTTTAATGGAATTGGAACTCGATTTTGCAGAGGAAGATGTTGAATTTGCAAATCGTGACCAATTTAATGATTTAATAGCGCGCATTGTAAAAGTGTTAAAGCACTTGATAGATTCTTTTGCAATTGGGAATGTCATTAAAAACGGAATCCCTGTGGCTATTGTAGGAGAACCTAATGTAGGTAAGTCAACTTTGCTAAATGCATTATTGAACGAAGAAAAAGCTATTGTTAGTGAAATTGCTGGAACAACTAGAGATGCTATCGAGGATGAGTTAAATATTGGTGGTGTTGGCTTCAGGTTCATTGATACTGCCGGCATAAGGGAGACCGAGGATATTGTTGAGAGTATAGGGATCAAGAAAACTTTTGAAAAAATTGAGCAAGCTCAAGTTGTGGTTTATTTGTTTGATGCCACTCAGTTTAGAATTCAAAGCTCAGCCTTCAAAATAGAAATTGAACGCATTAAAAATAAATACCCCCAAAAACCTTTAGTTGTTATAGCTAATAAAGTGGATCAACTTAAGGAAGATGAAATCTCAAATTTAAAATCTCAAATTCCAAATATTCATTTATTATCTGCGAAGTCTGGTTTAGGTGTAGAGGCGTTAAAAGATAAAATGTTAAATTTTGTAAATACGGGCGCTCTTCGAAATAATGACACTATAATAACAAATTCAAGGCACTATGATGCGCTAATAAAAGCATTGGCCGATATCCAAAATGTACAGCATGGTATTGATAGCGATTTGTCTGGAGATTTATTGGCTATTGATATTAGACAAGCGTTGTATCATTTTGGGGAAATTACAGGAGAAATAACGAGCGATGATTTATTAGGCAACATTTTTGCTAATTTTTGTATTGGAAAATAAATTAAACTATTGATTATTAATATGTTATAGTATTTTTTTAAGCATTTTAATTCTGAAACTATTTGTTACTTGTGGAAAATTATTCTAATAAATTGACACGGCTGCTTTAAATAAAATTATATATCTAATTCGTATCTTATTCAGGGTAGCGAATTGCAATTATTCAAATAATTCATTTAGGATACTTAAAAATGCAGGGAATATGTCAATATTATAATTAACCGATGCCTAATTACTTTATGACTTATAAAGCTAACAAAAATTTGACATATCTTGACATAAATTTGACATGTTTCCTTTAATGATGCTATAGTTTTGATCTAAATCATTTCGCGATTTTATCGGAAGTATAAATTAAAAACTATTACCATGAAAAATTTACTCATTTGTTTGTTGATTTTTGGATCTACAATAACTCAGCAAAGTACACTGCAAGGACAGAATCCTCAAAGCTTATTTCAAAAGGGGCTAATTCAAGAAGAAGGTGAGGGAAATTTAAAAGCGGCTATTGATATTTATAATGCTATCGTAAATGATAATAGCATAGATCGGGCTTTAAGAGCAAAAGCATTGCTACACGTTGGGATCTGCCATGAAAAATTGGGTAATCAAAATGCACGAACATCCTATCAAAAATTAATTTCTGAATATTCAGACCAGAAAGATATTGCCTTACAGGGAAGGGAAAAGCTTAGGGGTTTAACGAAAACAAATGCAAAATCTAAAAAAGAAGGAGTCGTAGCAAGTCGAGTATTATCGACTTCTGATGATGTTTATAGCATTAGTCCAAATGGACGATATATCAGTATTATAGATTGGGACAAAATTGCCCTGGTTGTAAAAGATCTGAAAACAAGTAAAGTGACCGAAATAACAAATACAGGAACTTGGAAGGACCCAGTGGAGTTTCCAGACAAATCTGTTTTTTCAAATGATGGAGAAAGATTGGCTTATTTTTGGTATAAAGGGAATAATACAGAATTGCACATAGTAAATCGTGATGGGTCTAATAATCAGATTATTTATACAGGAGAAAATGAATCTACACCATGGCCAGTGGCATGGAGTAGCGACGATAAAAGTATTTTAGCGATTATCCATGATAAAAAAATAAGTAATTCTTTATATAAAGTTGTACTGGTGTCAGTATTAAACGGATCGCTAACAGTACTTAAGAATATTGAAAGCAAAGGATGTAGTTGTGAATTGGCAATTTCTCCAAACAATGACTATATAGTTTATTCTCAGAATAGAAAAGATAATCCTAACCAAAATGATATTTATATCCTTTCACTGGACGGAAAAACAGATAAGAAAATTGTAAGTCAAGCATCTAACGATAAAGATCCAGTCTGGATGTCCGATGGAAAATCAATTGTCTTTTTAAGCGATCGTTTTGGGACAAATGATCTTTGGAAATTGAATATTGAAAATGGCAGTCCAGTCGGTAACGCAGAAAGGATTAAAGTGAATATTGGAGATAGGACAGAAATCTTTAGTCTAACATCTGAAAAAGACCTCTTCTATCAGGTACCAAACAGTAGAAACGATGTTTTTTATTATGATATGAATAATCCTTCAAGTGGACCTAAAAAGATTTCAGACAAAAGTGAAATTAGAAATCACGATCCAATATGGTCTAAGGACGACAAATATATTTTGTACAACACGGTTCCAGAATTTGATAGTAATCTGGGCTTTGAACTTAAGTATGTGATTTATAACACAGAAACAGGAGAATATTCAAATTTCAACCCTAGAATTTATGGTCACCCCAATAGATATAGAACGGAATACTCTCCAGAGGGAGGATCCTTATTGGTTCATGGGAAAACAACCAGTGATGGTCAGGGTATTTTTACTATAGATCTTGCTACTGGGGCAAAGAACCCTATTAAAGTTAGAAATGGCTTGTTAAATGAATTATACCTTACAGGTGGAAGACATACTTTCTCTAAAGACGGTTCAAACATTTATTATATGACTCATGATAAAAAACAAATAGTGAAAATCGATGTCGATTCTAAAGAGGAATCTGTTATTCATACAGATGAAGATGAAATACTTAACTTTAAGGTGTCAAACGATGATTCTCAAATAGCAATTGTCTATTTCTTTAAAGACAACAGGGGCATAGATATTTATTCATTAAAAAATGGAGAAAAAAAGAGAATAGTAGATGTAGATGCAAAATCAATCCTGGCAATATTGTCATGGACAAGTGATGATAAGTATTTGTATTTCCAAGAAGGAATAAATAGCAGGGCTGTAAATAAGATAATGAAAGTGTCCTTAGACAATAAAGAATTACAGCAAGTAATAAGTTTTAAGGATATTATTCCCGGTGTGGTTACAAGTGTTCGAATAAATCGTTCAGGAGATAAATTAGTTTTTTCATCTAGACTTGGAGCAGGAGCTGAAATTTGGAAATTAGAAGGACTTTTTAATGACTAAATAAATGGTAAATTAGTAACAACTATATATTTAAGCTAATTTAATGTGTTGAAATATTCGATAAAAGGATCAAGATTAATAGTAATATTCATTTTTACTGCAATAATTTCAGGGAGTATTCTAACCTATCTGAGTATTAATCATATTTCGAATTACCGAGAATTACTTGAAAAGAAAATATCTGAAGAGGAACGTGACTTGTCGAATCGTTTCTCTTCAGGTTTTAAGAATAATTTGGATTCTATCTCTTCGAGATTTAGATATTATTTAGAAGAAAAGGATCTTTCTGTTTTGCAAAAATTAAAAATTCGAGATAGTATAAAAGAGGGTGGGAACTATATAGAGATAGATCGTAATGGATCTTTCTTATTACCCAATTTCCCCGATAATGAGGGGCTAATCACAAATATAGAATCATCTAAAATTTATCTAGAACGACTTCATTTAGCTGAAAATAATGAATTTAATGTATCAGATTTCGAGAAAGCAAATAGCTATTATTTGAGTGCACTGGAAGTAGCCACTTCTAAAACAGATTCCGTACATATTTACAATTCTATGGCAAGATTATATGTAAAAATGGATCTACAACAAAAAGCTTTTGATGCTTATCAAACAATTTTGACTGAATTCAGAAGTACCGTAAATTCTTCAGGATTTCCATATGCATATTTTTCGGTTATCAAGCTATTGCAAATCAGTAATCCTTCTAATTTTGAAGAGCTTAGAACATTGCTGACTTCTTTTTTAGAAGAACTTGCTGATGGAACGATTCCTTTAAATGACAGTTCTTTAGAGTTAATGGATTTAATTGAGGAATGGCGAGAGAAAAATCAAAACCAGCTTAACAACGAGATCTTTAAGGATCTAATAGATCGAAATAAAAATTCTTTACTCATAATTAATAATTATAAAATTCAACTTAAAAATATTCTTAGACAACATAATAATGAAGTAGAGGATAGTCTGACTAATGATGTTTTAAGGATAAAACCAATTTTAGATAGCAATGGGGAATTAATGTTGTTTTTCGAAAAGCAACCTATCTCTGGAGGGTTGGTACTTAGATTGGAACCATTATTTATGGATGTTCTTGAAAAATTGCAATTTGACAATTTGAAATTTGAGTATGAATTGAATTTGGTTGATAAAATTGAGACAAATTATTTAGCAAATACCAATATAATTTCTACCTCAGAATTTTCACCTTATTTTGAAAATAACTTGGTTCAGATAGCTTTAAAAAATGAAAATATTATAGATGAAAATGTTCTAAAAAAACAATTAACCTATGGTATTGGACTATTTATATTTTTGGGAACAATGGTTTTGGGGTTGTATCTTTTAATTCAAGATGTAAACCGAGAAAAGAGAATGAACAAACTAAGAGCTGATTTTGTTTCAAATGTAACTCATGAATTAAAAACACCGCTAACATCAATAAATATGTTTGCCGAAGCAATGAATTTGAGCGAAGAGACCTTAGATTCAAAACAAAAGAAGTATGCATCAATAATCGTAAAAGAAAGCGAAAAATTAAAAAGGATGATTAATAATATTCTTGAATTCTCAAAAAAAGAAAACGATAAATTATCTTATAAACTTAAGCGATCTAACATAACAGGTATTGTAAATTCAACCTTAAAAGAAATGGATTACTTTTTGGAAATTAATAAGATTGAGGTTAATCGAAATATTGAAGAAAATATTTATGCAGCTGTTTACGATGAGGGACTAAAACAGGCTTTATCTAATCTTATTAGTAATGGTATTAAATATTCATCGGAGAATAAAAAAATGAATGTCCAACTCTTTAAAAAAGACGGAAATATTTTTATTGAAGTGGAAGATTATGGTATTGGAATCCCAAAAGACAAATTAGATTTAATTTTTGATAAATTCTATAGAGTAAATTTAAATGCAACGACTAGTGGTACCGGTCTAGGATTAACTGTTTCAAGAGATATTATTGAAGAGCAACACGGAAAATTACTTGTTGAGAGTACTTTAGGAAAGGGAAGTAAATTTACAATTATATTGAATATTGCTTAAATTATTATTATTATTATTATTATGGAAAAAGCAAAACATATTTTAATAGTTGAAGACGACGAAAGCATCCTTTTTGGTTTGCAAGATATTTTGGAGGGCAAGGGATATAAAATTTCAACTGCTTCGAATGGCATAGATGGTCTTAAATTAGCTTCTACAAAACCAATTGACCTTCTGGTTCTAGACATTATGCTTCCGGGGATGAATGGACTTGAAATCTGCAAAAGAATTAGAAAAGAAAAAATAAAATTACCAATCATAATGCTGACTGCGAAAAGTTCAGAAATAGATAAAATATCGGGACTAGATTATGGCGCAGATGATTATATTACGAAACCCTTTAGTCTTTCTGAATTGTTAGCGAGAATTAGGTCTATTCTAAGAAGAACATATCCAGAAGACGCTATTCTTAATAATTTTTCCTTTGGTCAGGTTACAGTAGATTTCACTAAAATGAAAGCCATTGTGGATGATCGCGAGGTAAAGTTCACTAAAAAAGAGTTTGCAATTCTAGAGTATTTTATCAAAAGAGATGGAGAGGTAGTTCCTCGGCATGATTTATTAAATAATATTTGGGGTTATGACAAGGCTCCAACAACAAGAACAGTGGATACCTTTATACTGGAAATTAGGAAAAAGATTGAAGAAACACCTTCTAGTCCCAAACACATTGTGAGCATTAGTGGTGTTGGTTATCGATTTATTTCAGGTAATTTATAAATTACTTCTCACTATGACGACATTATAGTAAATTCCTATAAAATATATACTCTATTTGTACCTCAACTAATTGAAAGTATTTTAGACATTGATATAATTCATTTTGTATTGGTAAATAAATTAAATTATTGATTATTAATTAGTTATGTTTAATTTTTTTAATCAATGTTATTATCTCAGGAAAATACTTCAAATAAATTGACTCGGTTTTTTTAGATTCTAAATATTGTATCTTATATGTCCCTCACATAAAAGAAAGTATTATAAACTTTGTAAAAATACTTTCAGTATACAAAGTTGGTTTACGGAACTTAAGTTTTGGATAAATAAATTACTTTTATTGCTTTTCGTTGATCTAATACTGTTTGTATACTTCTGTTATACTTAAAATTATATACCTTTACGCTAATAATTCCTCAATAGTGTTTCTAAAAAGGGCAATTTCATATTCTATTTATACATTGATTCTATTCCTATTTTGTGGAATATGGGCAGTTTCTTCACAAAATCAACCTAACCAATCTCTAAAAAGTGTTTTCAACCAGAATAAAATCGACAGCCTTAAACAGTTATTGAAAGATGAAAAAATAACTGATAACGAGAGAATTAGAACATACTATGAATTGAGTTGGAATTATATTCCAATAAACAGAGATTCTGCTTTTCATTATGCCGAATTGCGGAAATCATACTATCAAGATATGAATTACGATTTTGGGATGGTGACTGTATTAGTAGATTTAGGTAGACTGTTAGGGACATATAATGATTTAGATGAGGGGATTAAATATTTCGAAGAAGCATATTCTTATTATGATCAGTTAGAAAAAGACGTTTATTTTTTAATAGTCTGTATAGAGCTAGGAGAATACTTTCATATGAAGTCAAAATATCATCTAGCAATTAAATATTATTTAGAGGGTTTAGAGTCTGCCAAAAGACAAGAAAGTAAACTCTATCAGTCCTATTTTTCAAGATATTTATCTGAATCTTATATTAAAACAGAACAATTAGAGACTAGTTTAGAATTCATACAACAATCTGTTCAGTTGTTTTCTGAAATGCCAAAACTCAAAAATCAACTAACTTTTTCTAGAATCACTTTGGCAAAGGTCTATTTTGAGATGGAATCTTATGCCTTGGCTAAAGAACATTTACTTGAAGCAGAAACCTATATTAAAAAAGCAAATATAGCTAGTACTTATATTTATCCCTTGTTTAGTATCTACTCAATATATGGGCAAATATCATATGCATTAGGTGACAATGAAAAAGCTATTGAGAATTTTTTAAAGGCAAAAGAATACGCATCAGAAGCAACTGAGTTTAATGAATTAAGAAATTTTGCTTTGGCAAATGTTCATAACTACCTGGGAGATGCTTATTTAGAAGAAGATAATACTGCATATGCGATTAATGAATTTCGATCTGCTCTGAATTTTGGAAAGGAATTAAATTCTCTAGAAATTATGGAGTCTTCATATAGAGGGCTATATGAAGGGTATTTAAATCGTAGAGAAATCGATAGCGTTAAATTTTTTCTGGATAAACACAAGCCAATATCAGATAGTTTAAGCAATGAACGTTCTAATAGGAAGATTGTTGCGTTAACATATATTAACCAATTGGCTAGAGAAAAGGAAAAGCACAGTGATGACCTGGAAATAGCCGCTCTATCTAAGAAGCGACAACAATTGTATTTTGGTGTTATCGCTTTATTGCTGGTTTCAGGACTAATAATAATTTCATTTTTTGGGTACGCCCAAAAGAACAGAGCTCTTAAGACAAAAATAAGAAATGACAATCTCTCGCTTGAAAAAGAAAATCTATCCTTGACTTTAGATAAAAAAGAGCGTGAGTTGACTGCATCAGTATTAAATTTAGTAGAGCGCAATGAGTTTATTTCCAGGTTAACAGATGATCTTAAATCGATTTCATTTAATGATGAGCAAGCTTCTCAAATTAAGGAAATCATTAAATCTACAACCATTAATGATTCTAAAAAATTATGGACCGAATTTGAGCTTAGATATACTCAAAACAATACTACTTTGTTTAATAAACTTAACGATTTAGCTCCTAATTTAACAACCAATGACAAGCGTTTAATAGCATTGATAATGCTCAATTTTTCTACAAAGGAAATATCGTCAATCACCTATCAAAGCCCCCACAGCATTAAGATTGCTCGTTATCGACTTAGAAAAAAACTAGATATAAATAAGAATGAAAATCTCGTTCAATTCTTTAATAATTTATAAAAGAAAGAATTCATTATTAAGGTAACAATGTATACTTGATAGTATTCATTTATTAAATGTATTTTAGAGCAATTTATTCCCTAATTATGAGACAAAAATTAAATGAAATTTATAAAAAAATTCTAATTTTTGGTTTTCTTTTATGTACACTATTCGGGTTTTCTCAAGCTTCTAGTCAACATAAAATTGATAGCTTAAAAAATATAGTTGAAAATCCAAAGTCAACCTACAAGGATCTCATCTATTCTTATCATAGTTTAGTTTTTACTTTCTTTTCTATAAGTAAAGATTCTGCGCTTCATTATGCCGACAAAGGAATCAATCATTTTAAGAAGAAAAAAAATAAGAAAGGTATTACGCGTTTATTGTTGCTTAGAGGTAGAGCTTTAGGTGCGTTTAATGAAATAGAAAAAGGTGTAAAATATTTTGAAGAGTCCTATTCATATTATGATGAGCTTGAAGAAGACTCGCATTTTTTGCTGATTTGTGAGGAATTAGGTAATTATCATGATCTCCTATCTAATTTTTACTCCGCCATTACATATTATAATAAAGGATTAGAGTCTTCAGTAGAGCAAGAAAGTAAATTATATGAAGCTTACTTTTCAAGACATTTATCAGCCATATATTCTAAGATCAATCAACAAGAAAGAGCTCTAAAATATATTCAAAATGCTATAGTTCTATTTGCGGATATAGAAAATATGAAGCAACATGCTTATTCTTTGATTAAATTGGCTGACATATATTACCTAAAAGGACTTAATGAATTAGCAATAGAAAAATTAAATGAAGCTGAAAAATATATTTTATCTGATAAAAGAATTGTATTCCCTCATGCCTTAATGAATATTTATTTGGTACGCGGACAAATAGAATATAGATTGGGCAATTATGACTTGGCTATTAAATTACTTTTACGGTCTAAAGATTATGCTTTTCAAGCAAATGAATTTGATGAGAATGCAAACATTTTAATAGGATTCATGCATAATTATTTAGGACTTTCTTATCTAGAATCTGGTGAGCTATATAAAGCAATAACAGAATTTCAATCAGCCAAGACCATTGGAGATGAATTACATTCAATGGAACTATTGGAGTTTGCCTACGGTGGGTTATATAAAGGGTATTTAACCCTCAAAAATATTGACAGTGTTACTTTTTATCATAAAAAACATAAACCTATATTAGATAGTTTAAACAAAGAAATTTTTAACAGACAAATTGACCAGCTTCAATTTGATAATCAATTAACTTTGGAAAAAGAGAAGCATCAGAATGAACTTGAAGTAGCTGATCTATCTCAGAAAAGACAGCGGTTATATTTTGGGGTCATCGCCTTATTGTTGATTTCAAGTCTTATTGTAATTTCATTTTTTGGGTACGCCCAAAAGAACAGAGCTCTTAAGACAAAAATAAGAAATGACAATCTCTCGCTTGAAAAAGAAAATCTATCCTTGACTTTAGATAA
>JAGSHF010000176.1 GCA_023954685.1 Flavobacteriaceae bacterium
ACTGCATCAAACTGAAATCAGGAAATATTTATATGCTTTTGCCAAACCAAAAACCCTATGCGAGGATTGTATTTCTTTGAATGAACAATTTGCTGAACAGAATACTAATAAAAACGTATTTGTTCTCAGCAATCCCAATACCGAATTCATTCATATGTTAAAACATCGATTCGGACTTGTGAAAACCATAAGAGGCCGTTATTTGAAAGTAAATGATCAGATCGATTATATGATTAATATTATAAATGAAGAAATAAATTACAACCATGATTAAATTCTTTAGAAAAATTAGACAAAACTTACTTTCGGAAGGAAAGACTGGAAAATATCTTAAGTATGCAATTGGTGAAATTATTCTTGTGGTCGTTGGTATTTTGATTGCACTTCAAATCAATAATTGGAATGAAAATTCAAAAAATAAGAGACTAGAAACTAATTATCTAATCAGAATCTCAAAAGATTTAGAGAATGATGTTTTAGAATTTGATAAAGCCATCAGACTGGCTAAAGAAAGAAATGATAGAGTGATATTTTTACAGGATGTTATAGAGAATCCTAAATTGTTACGAGATTCAACAGACTATTTTGTTCAATCTATTATTGCTGCGGGCTATACCTATTTACCTACTATTTCAAATCATAGTTTTGAAGAGTTAAAATCAAGTGGACGACTATCATTAATTCAGGATGAGACATTGAGGATATTGATCGCGAAATATTATGACTTCACATTCAGTCATACTCAATGGAAATATTTAAGGGAAAGTATACAGATTAGGTATAATGAACTCTCAAGAGGTATTTTAAATCGAGAGCAAATGAATTGGGTTTTAACCAATTATTACAACCCCGATTCCTTATCACACATTTCTGAAATTGAACTGGATGTAGATGGGATATACGAAAGGTTCAAAACAAAGAAAGGCTTTCACTCATTTTTACCCGAAGTTTTTGCAGATAAATATAATGATATGAAATATATAGAAACTGCCAAAATAGAAGCCGAGAACTTAAAAAAGGAACTTAATAAAAAGACCAAAGACAATATTAGATAACAAAAGCACAACAAGGTATATGAGTAATGTTCAGCAACCGCTGCACACTGCTCATATACTAACCGTTAGGCACTATGTAACCGCACATACTACCTTCTTCTTGTAAAAGTTATTCTAAAACAGGTTTAATGTTAAATAAATGTTAAATACATACAGACTTGTCTGTTTATATTAAAATCAATTTTATATTTGTCTCATGAAAAAATTAGGTGTTAAAGATAGAATTATAGATACTGCATCAGATTTGTTTTATAATAACGGTTATAACCAAACTGGTATAAATCAAATTATTGCTGAAGCTGGCGTAGCAAAAGCGAGCATGTATCAACATTTTAGGTCTAAAGAAGACATTGCAGTTGCTTATTTAAAAAGAAGGCATATAAATTGGGTAGGTGGTTTACAAAATTTTGTTTCTAAGCAAAAAACAAATAAAGGGAAATTAATAGCAAGCTTTGATTACTTAAACAGTTGGCTGAATTCTGTAAATTATAGAGGATGTGGTTGGCAAAATATTATAACTGATTTACCAAATGACCATGATAAAATAAGAAATCAAGCAGTACTTCATAAAAATGATGTCAGAGCTTGGGTACATTCGCTATTGAAAGAGGAAGACGAACTTTCAGACAAGGAAGCTATTCAATTAGGAGATGAGCTAATCATTCTTTTAGAAGGATCCATAATATTGTCACAAATACAGAAAAATAATTGGCCTATAGAAGCAGCTAAAAAAGCAGCTGAAAAATTGTTAAACTAAAAAGGATTAAAAAAATTTAAATATAAATAAACAGACCAGTCTGTATGTAAATAAAAATTATGAAAACAATTAGACCACCTTTTACAAAGGAAACCGCAAAAGCAAAAGTGCAAGCAGCAGAAGATGCTTGGAACAGCAAAAATCCAAAACAGGTATCTATGGCATATACTATAGATTCAGAATGGAGAAATAAAGATTTATTCTTTACTGGAAGAAAGGCAATTACCAAATTTTTATCTGATAAATGGGATAAAGAGCTTCATTACAAATTAAAAAAACACTTATGGTCCTTTACTGATAATAGAATTTCAGTAAGGTTTGAATACGAGTGGCAAGATGCTGAAACTGGTCAATGGAAAAGAACACATGGTAATGAACATTGGGAATTTGATTCTGAAGGTGTCATGAGGATTAGGGACATGAGTGCTAATGATATAAATATCGAAGAAACAGAAAGAAAATTTAAATATTAAAAACAACAAAAATGAAAAATCAAAACAAACCAATGAGCAACATATGGAACTCAAAACGACGCTTTAGATAAGAGCACCTTATCTTTTTAAACCAAATAATAAAACATAACACAAATTAAATTATGAAAACACAAATTCTAAAAACAGTATTTACCCTATTTATATTAATGGGATGGAACACAAATATTTTTGCACAATTGCCAGATCCTGGTTTCACAATTGATGAATCAACGGCAATTGTAATCACCGACCCTCAAAACGATTTTTTAAGTCCACAAGGTGTAACTTGGGGAGTTGTTGGAGAAAGCGTTACTAAAAATGGAACAATAGAGAATCTAGAAACACTACTTAAATTGGCTGAGGCCAATGGCATTCACGTATTTATATCACCACATTATTATTACAAGCATGACCATAATTGGAAATTTGAAGGTGCATTGGAAACATTAATGCATAATATAAATATGTTTGAACGAGGAGATCAATTAAATAAAGAAGGATTTGAAGGATCGGGAGCAGATTTTTTAGAACGTTACAAAAAATATATAGACAAAGATTTTGTAACAGTTGTTGGTCCTCATAAAGTATTTGGTCCAGAACAAAACGACTTGAGTTTACAAATGAGAAAACAAAAAATAGACAAAGTAATACTAGCTGGTATGTCTGGCAATTTGTGTGTGGAATCACATATGCGAGAGTTGCTAGAAAATGGATTTGAGGTATCTGTTGTAGGAGATGCAACAGCATCAGCTATAATACCTGGATATGATGGAAATGAAGCTGCACAAACTAATTTCCGCTTCATAGCGAGTCACGTTTATACAACTGAGGAATTAGTACAAGTATTAAAAAAATAAACATTAACTAATTAAATATAACAAATTATGAAAACACAAATTTTAAAACCAGTATTAAGTATCCTATTATTAGCTATACTATCAATAGGCCTAATCTCATTTACGAACTCAAGCGTTGAGGCTAATGAGACCGAATTAGAAATGACAACACAGCCAGTACTTCATAAAAGTGTAAAAGTAAATGGCTTAAACATGTTTTATCGTGAAGCAGGAGATGTAAGTAAACCTACAATTTTGTTATTACATGGTTATCCGACATCATCTCATATGTTTCGAAATCTATTAACAGACTTGTCTGTACGATATCACGTATTAGCACCCGATTACCCGGGATTTGGAAGAAGTGATCAACCATTGATTACAGATTTTGACTATACTTTTGATAATTTCTCAAAAATTGTTGAAGAATTCTTAGAGATAAAAAAAGTGAAAAAATACAGTATCTATTTAATGGATTATGGCGCTCCTATTGGTTTCAGAATTGCGGCTAAATACCCAGAACGTGTTGAATCATTAATCATTCAAAACGGAAATGCATATGATGAAGGTTTAAAAGACTTTTGGATTCCGATTAAAAAATATTGGAATGATTATACCGTAGAAAACGGTAAGCCTTTAGAAGGATTTCACTCTCAAGATGGCTTAAAATGGCAATATACCCATGGTGTACAAGATGTTTCTAAAATTAGTCCAGACAATTGGCATATCGATTTACAACATTTAACTCGTCCGGAAAACAACGAGATTCAATTGGCCATGTTTTACGATTATAGAACAAATGTGCCTTTATATCCAGAATGGCAACAATATTTTAGAGACCACCAACCTCCTACTCTAATAGTTTGGGGAAAGAATGACTATATTTTTCCAGCAGATGGTGCTTATCCGTATAAAAGGGATTTAAAGAATTTAGAGTTTCATTTATTAGATACAGGTCATTTTGCCTTAGAGGAAAAGGGAGAAGAAATAGCAAATTATATTTTTAACTTCTTACAAAGTAATGGCATTAAATAATTAATAGTAGTAGTTAGGTAGATAGACATAAAAACTAAATGCTATCTGCCTAATTATAAAATAACATCTATCGATTCATCATAAATAAACTGAATTTATCAAGCACCATGAAATTACTTCTAAAACCTCTTTTTTTATTATTTACAATGTTTGCAACCTTGGTTAATCAAGCACAAACTCTTGATACAGTCGTCGATGTCGGTAAATACAAACTTCATTTTAATATTGTAAAAGGAAGCGGAACTCCTATTCTTTTTGAATCTGGCAGCGGGAATGATATGATTGTATGGAAAGACTTATTAAAGCCTATAAGTGATAAAACCTCCGCTACTTTAATTACTTACGACAGAGCTGGACTCGGTAAAAGTGTTATAAAAGACTCAACGATTAATGTTGAAAAAAATGGGATTATTGACAATGTTGAAGCATTAGAAGTTGCGCTCAAAAAATTAGGTTATGATAATGAAATAATTATTGTTGCTCATTCTCTAGGCGCATTTTATTCTAGCTTATATAGTTCAAGGAATCCAAGTAAAGTAAAAAGTGTCCTTTTTATTGATGCGTCTTTACCAGCATTCTATTCAAAAAACTTTATAGACAGATTAAATAAATTACTGCCAGATGATTTTTTATCACAGGTAAAAACTAAAAAAGTTGGCCTGTATTATGAAATAAAGAATATTGACAAATCATTAGAAGTAATGAGAAAAACAATATTTCCTGGAACAATTCCTGTTATTGATCTAATCGCAGAAACCCCTTACAACCCACTTAAAAATGAAGAAGATAGGGATAGATGGATCGATAGTCATAAACAGTTCACAGACGGCAACAATAATAGAAAAAGCATCATTGTTAATGGAGCAGGTCATTATATTTTTAATGATAAGCCTTTAATCGTTATTAATGCAATAGTAAAATTATATTTAAATAATAATGTAGAAAAGTAAAACACAGTGCCTAACAACGTTTATAAGTAATAGCGATTTGAATTAAAACTCAAATCGCTATTCTTTTTTATTTCGTAAATTACTTTTCGAAAAGTAGTACACTAAAAACCGCTACTACTCATACACGAACACGTTGTGATTCATTTAGCATGAGGATATTAAAAATAAAAAATAGTAACATTGTCAGATTAGTAATTCTGATAATTTTTGTGGTTTCTCTGTGCCTATTGGTCCCGTCATGTAATCAAGTAACAGAAAATAAGGCTAAAAAAAACGTTCTTTTCATTTCAGTCGATGACTTAAATGACTGGGTTGGAGTCTTAAATGGGCATCCTCAAGCGACAACCCCAAATATAGACAAATTAGCCTCACAAGGAGTTTTATTTACTAATGCACATGCAGCAGCACCAGCATGCAATCCTTCTCGCGTTGCTATTATGACCGGGTTATATCCTACTAGCACAGGTATATACTTAAATAATCATCCTTGGCGCCCTGTAATTCCGGATGTAGTTACTATCCCAGAATATTTCCGTGATAACGGATATTCTGCATTGGGAGCAGGGAAAATTTATCATTTACCATATCCTGATTCACAAGCATGGGATGATTACTATCCGTCAAAGACAAAAACTAAACCAGACGATCCACTACCAGATATTCTTCCTGCAAATGGGATACCTAAAAAAGGATGGTTTGACTGGGGCCCATTGGACAATAAAGATGAAGATATGGGTGATTTCAAAGTTGCGGACTGGGTTATAGATCAATTAAACAAGGATCAGGAAAAACCGTTTTTTCTAGCAGCTGGCATGTGGCGTCCTCATTTACCTTGGTTTGTGCCAAAAGAGTATTTTGATAATTACCCTTTAGGTTCTATCAAACTACCTCCTTATTTGGAAAATGATTTGGAAGATGTTCCAAATGAGGGTATAAAAATGGCGAAAAGATCAAATGATCATGAAAAGGTAATTGAGTACAATCAATGGAAAAGTGCAATTCAAGGATACCTAGCTTCAATTGAATTTGCAGATGCTCAAGTTGGTCGAATCCTCGAGGCATTAAATAACAGTGAATATAGAGATAACACAACTATAGTTTTGTGGTCTGACCATGGATGGCAACTTGGAGAAAAGGAAGCATGGAGAAAATTCAGTCTGTGGGAAAGATCTACTCGTGTAACATTCATAATTGTTGATCCAGATATAAAGAAAGCTGGAATTTCATCAAGGCCAGTCAATTTAATTGATGTGTTCCCAACTTTGATTGATCTGACGGACTCTCCAAAAAAGGAAGATTTAGATGGGTTGAGTCTGCTTCCTCTTATTAAACAATACGAGGGTGATTGGTCACGTCCATCTATCACAACTCATGGAAGAGGGAATCATTCAATACGAGATGATCGTTGGCGTTATATAAAGTATTCGGATGGTTCAGAAGAGCTTTATGATCATATAAATGATGATAACGAATGGACTAATCTAGCAAATGACACAGAATATATTGAGGTTAAAAATAGACTTGCTAAGTGGTTACCAACAAATGAGGCAGCCTCGGCACCATTAGATGAAAATTAATATGAATGAACAAATCACAACAATGTATATAGCGCATTAAAACACGCCATATACTTACATTATGGGCAAGTTTTTGGAACCCTTTAAGTTGCCTTTTATAAAAAATATAAGTTAAATAATCATAATAAAAAAATGTGTTATTTTTAGATTGATATAATGGAGACCAGAAACCATAAAA
>JAGSHF010000009.1 GCA_023954685.1 Flavobacteriaceae bacterium
AAGTAAGAAACAGTATTGATCCTAACGTAAAAGTAAGATATGCTTATTATGCTAGTGACAACCCTCTTGAAACAGGAAGTACACTGGCGTCTGGAGGCCTAGGCACGAGTGGCGTAAGACCAACATATTTAATTACGAGAAAAATAATTGAACAAATATTTAATCAATAAACAATATGAGTACGAATACACCTCAACCACAACGTAACGAAGAAGTCGATTTGGGTCAATTATTCAGACTTATTGGAAATATGTTTGACCGTTTTTTTAAGTTTATTGGAAGAATTTTCAATGCCATATTTCTCGCATTTGTTTGGATGGTGTTTTTTGTAAAAAAACACATTGTCAAGCTTTTAATTACCGGGGCAATTGGTTTTGGTTTAGGGATTTTTAAAGAAATAAAATCACCACCTAGTTATAAATCTTCTGTCATTGTTAAACAGAATTATAATACTGGAGAAAATTTGTACAATGCAATTACTTATTATAACGGATTAGTTGGTGAAAATGATATTGAAACTCTTGCGCAAATACTTTCAGTTGACACAACAGACATAGCTTCTATTGGAAGCTTTTCTATTAATATTGCCATTGGCGATAATCAAAGACTGGTTGAATATAATGACTACATTGAAGATTTAGATTCTAGTTTAGTTTCGAAACTAGAATATCAAGATTATTTGGAAAATGTAGAGAATTATATTTATGATCTCCAAGAAATAACAATTCAATCTAAAACGAATGAGAGTTATGGAAAAGTGTTTGATGGAATAATTAATAATATAAGCTCAAATTCACATTTTAAGAGAGAGCAAGAAAAGGATTTAAAAGAATTGGAAAATAAGGCGCAAGCTATTAAGCAGGCTTTGGCACAATCTGATTCTTTACAAAAAACATATAAAAAAGTTCTAGAAAGCGTTGTAGATAAAGAAAAAGGATCTCAAACCAACATTACAATAGAGGGAAGCGAAGATAGAAAAAGCACAAAAGAATTTGATTTATACAAGAATGATATTCAATTAAGAGCAGAACTGGTTAGAATTGAACGCGAAAAACAAGACAAACAGTTTATTATTGAAATCATATCGAATACAGAAAATAAAGGGGTGATTGATACCGCTATGAAGGTGCTTAATAAATCTCTAAGCCCTAAATTGTTTTTTGCATTTACATTGCCTATGGCTCTATTAATATTATTATTGGTGCTTAGGTTTGTAAAGTATCTTGAGAAATTTCAAAATAGAATATAAATAAAATGAAGATATTAATTACAGGGGGAGCAGGTTTTATTGGCTCTCATGTGGTACGTTTATTTGTGAATAAATACCCAAACTATCAGATTTTTAATTTGGATTGTTTGACTTATGCGGGTAATCTGGAAAACTTAAAGGATTTAGAACGTAATGCTAATTATACTTTTATAAAAGCAGATATTACGGATGAAAATGTAATTAATAAACTTTTTGCAAAGCATCAGTTTACTGATATTATACATTTGGCAGCTGAATCACATGTAGACAGGTCTATAACCGATCCATTGGCGTTTGTTAAAACAAATGTGATAGGAACAATGATCTTATTAAATGCTTTTAAAACAACATGGCAAAATAATTTTGAAGGTAAGCGGTTTTATCATATAAGTACTGATGAAGTCTACGGAACTTTGGGAGAAACAGGTTTGTTTACAGAGACGACATCTTACGACCCGAATTCTCCATATTCTGCTTCTAAAGCGAGTTCTGATCATTTTGTAAGAGCGTTTGGCGAAACCTATAATTTGCCTTATATAATTACAAACTGTTCTAATAATTATGGGCAAAATCAATTTCCAGAAAAACTAATCCCATTGTTTATTAATAATATTTTGAATAGCAAATCACTTCCTGTTTATGGTGATGGTAACTATACAAGAGATTGGTTGTATGTAAAGGACCATGCGTTAGCTATTGATTTAGCTTTTCATAAAGGTAAAAATGGCGAAACCTATAATATAGGAGGGTTTAACGAATGGAAAAATATCGATTTGGTTAAACTTTTATGCCAACAAATGGATGAAAAGTTACACAAACCTATAAGGACTTCAGAAAAATTAATAACATACGTAAAAGATAGACCGGGACATGATTTGCGTTATGCAATTGATGCTACTAAAATTAAAAACGAACTTGGATGGGAACCCGCTGTAACATTTGAAGAAGGCCTTTCAATAACGATTGATTGGTATTTAGAGAATGAACAGTGGCTTAATAACGTTACAAGTGGGGCCTATCAAAACTATTATCAAAAACAATATATTTAAAAAATATGAAAGGAATAATACTTGCAGGAGGGTCTGGAACAAGACTTCACCCGTTAACACTATCTATTAGTAAGCAGCTTATGCCCGTCTATGATAAACCAATGATATACTACCCCCTTTCTACTTTAATGTATGCAGGTATTAAAGATATATTGATTATATCTACACCTAAGGATTTACCTTTATTTCAAGACCTTTTAGGTGATGGTAAAAAATATGGATGTAATTTTCAGTATGAAGTCCAAGAATCTCCAAATGGACTGGCAGAAGCTTTTATAATTGGTGAAAAATTTATAGGAAATGATAAAGTGGCGCTTATTTTAGGGGATAATATATTTTATGGAAGTGGTTTGTCTAAATTACTTCAGAGCAATAATAATCCTGAAGGCGGCATTATTTATGCGTATCGAGTACATGACCCAGAACGCTACGGTGTAGTTGAATTTGATAAAAATGGCCATGCTATTTCGATTGAAGAAAAACCAGAAAAGCCAAAATCAAGTTTTGCAGTTCCCGGCATTTATTTTTACGATAATTCTGTAGTTTCGGTTGCAAAGGGCATCGAACCTAGCCATCGTGGTGAACTTGAAATTACAGATGTTAATAGAGCATATTTAAAACAAGGAAAACTTAGAGTAAGTATTTTAGATAGAGGAACTGCTTGGTTGGACACAGGAACTTTTCAATCTTTAATGCAGGCTTCGCAATTTATTGAAGTGATAGAGGAGAGACAAGGTCTTAAAGTGGGATCTATTGAAGCGGCGGCTTTCGAAATGAATTATATTAATGAAGATCAGTTTAGAGCCCTAGCAGAGCCACTTTTGAAAAGCGGATATGGAAATAATTTATTAGGTCTCATAAACAACAATTAATGAATTCAATTGAAACATTACTAGAAGGGTGTTTTATTCTAGAACCAAAAGTGTTTGAAGATAAACGCGGGTATTTTTTTGAATGTTTTAATCAAATTAGTTTAAACAGAACACTTGGTTATCAAGTAAGTTTTGTACAAGATAACGAGTCTTTTTCTACAAAAGGAGTGTTACGCGGGTTACATTATCAAACGGGTGAGTTTGCTCAAGCAAAACTGGTACGGGTAGTCCAAGGAACTGTTTTAGATGTGGCAGTTGACCTGCGAATAGGCTCTCCAACATATGGTCAACACATCGCTGTAGAACTATCCGGAATTAATAAGAAGCAATTATTTGTACCAAGAGGCTTTGCGCATGGTTTTATTGTTTTAAGTGATACGGTAACACTTTCATATAAATGTGATAACTTTTACAATAAGGATTCGGAATCCGGAATTATCTACAATGATCCAGCTTTAAATATAGATTGGAAGCTGCCTGAAAGTGATTTTATTGTTTCTGAAAAAGATTTAATTTTACCAAAATTAGGGGATGTACAACTGTAAATTCTTAAAAATTTAATTCATGGTAAGTATTCTCGTTACTGGCGGTGATGGCCAATTGGCAATGTGTTTTAGAGATATAGAATCCAATTTTCCTAATTTTGAATTCACATATAAAAATTCATCCGAGCTAGATATCTCAAATTTCGAATCTGTTTCTAAGCTTTTTAAAGATAAAGCGTTTGATTGGTGCATCAACTGTGCTGCTTATACACATGTCGATAAAGCTGAAGTTGATTCAGAAAGGGCGTTTGAGGTCAATCAAATTGGCGCCAAAAACTTGGCACTAATGTGCAAAGCTAATAGCGTAAAATTAATTCATATTTCTACAGATTTTGTATTCAATGGCACTAAATCATTTGCATATTCTGAAACAGATGACACCGACCCTATTGGAGTTTATGGTTTATCAAAGTTAAAAGGAGAGCAAGAAATCATTAAATATCACGACGCACACTTTATTATTAGAACGTCTTGGCTGTATTCCGAGCATGGTAATAATTTTATGAAAACCATGATTAAATTATCGAAAACCAAAAATCATTTAAAAGTTATTGTTGATCAAATTGGAACACCAACCTATGCAACAGACTTAGCTCAGGCCATTTTGGATATAGTTAAAAAGAACCCAATTAATTATGGTCTTTATCATTACAGTAATGAGGGCGTTGCTAGTTGGTATGACTTTGCAAAAGCTATTTTTAAAGAAAAACAGGTTATATTAAACATAACGCCTATAAAATCTATAGATTACCAAACAGCAGCTGACAGGCCTCATTTTAGTGTACTAGATAAAACTAAAATAAGAACTAATCTTCATATTGAAACACCATATTGGAGAGATAGTTTAATAAAAGCAATAAGAAAGAATAATGAATAAAAACCTTCAAACAGCGATACTTGCAAGTTTACATGCAGGAAAAGTGATTATGCAAGTTTATGATACATCTTTTAATGTTGAATTGAAAGATGATAAATCTCCTTTGACAGAAGCAGATAAACAGGCAAACGACGTAATTAACTCCTATTTAGTGAAAACGGAAATTCCAATTATTAGCGAGGAAAATAAGGAGATAGATTATTTAATTAGAAAAAATTGGGAAACATGTTGGATTGTGGATCCTGTTGATGGCACGAAGGAATTTATCAAAAGAAACGGAGAGTTTACCGTAAATATAGCATTAGTTGAATGTGGAAAACCGACATTAGGCGTTATATATGTGCCTGCATCTAAAACGTTATATGTTGCGGACACCACTACAAAAACAGCATTTAAAGCAAATTTACAAACCCATGAAACTACTATAGAAGAAATAATGAAATTAGCCGTAAACTTGGAACCAAAAAAAGCTAATTCGAACCCCGTACAGGTAGTAGGGAGCAGATCACACATGAGTCAAGAGACACTTGATTTTATTGAAACAATTAAGCAAAACGGAAAAAAAGTAGAAGTGGTCTCTAAGGGGAGTTCCTTAAAGTTTTGTTTGGTAGCCGAAGGAAATGCTGACGTATACCCTAGGTTTGCCCCTACAATGGAATGGGATACTGCAGCGGGTCACGCCATTTGTGATGCTGTTGGAATTAACATTATTTCAAAAAAAACAAATCAACCCTTACTTTATAATAAAGAAAACCTATTGAATCCATGGTTTTTAGTCTCTCAATAATGATTTCGATATGTCAAAATATAAAAAAGAATCACACTTACGGAGTGTCTTAAAAGGGGTTTCTTGGCGGATTATTGCCACATCGGATACAATTTTAGTAGTTTTAGCAATTACTTGTATTACAGGGAGCTGTAGCATAGAAAATGCTTTAAAAATTGGAGCAGCTGAATTTTTAGTTAAACTGTTTGTGTATTATATTCACGAACGAGTTTGGCAGAATGTTACAAAGGAACGTGATGTAAATAACAAGATAACACTTTACAAATCAATTTCTTGGCGTATCATTGCAACGTCAATGACGTTCATTATTTCAGGAGCAATTTTAGATGCTTTTGAGGAGGTGGCCTTGTATATTGCCATAACGGAATTATTTACGAAGTTTGGACTGTATTATATTCATGAACGTATTTGGCTTAAATTACCCTTAGGTAAAATTCGTAACTTCTTTTACAAAAAGAATAATTAAAGTTTTAATGACAAAAAATATTACCCATCATAATTATCATATTTCTATATCAGATAGACGCAGTGCTAATAACCATAATTCATTTCTTATATGGTTCACCGGTTTATCAGGATCAGGTAAATCGACCATTGCCAATAGAGTAGAGCAAGAATTATTTAATATGGGCATAAAAACGTATTCTTTAGATGGCGATAATATTAGAAACGGTATCAACAAGGATTTAAGTTTTTCTCCTGAGGATCGCACCGAAAATATTAGACGAATTTCTGAAGTTTCAAACTTGATGATTGAAGCCGGAGTGGTAACTCTAGCCGCCTTTGTTTCACCCTATAAAAAAGACAGAAAGAATATCCGAAGTATCGTGAAAGATGTTAACTTTGTCGAGGTTTACATAAACACAAGTGTTGAAGAGTGTGAAAAACGAGACGTTAAAGGACTTTATAAAAAAGCACGAGCAGGAGAGATTAAAAATATGACTGGTATTTCGGCGCCTTATGAAGCCCCCGAAAGCCCAGATATTGAGATTAAAACTGAAAGCAGTTCTGTTGAATCGGCAGTTGAGCATATTATAGAATATATAACACCAAAATTGCAACTCAAAAATGAGTAAGTATTATTTAAATTATTTAGACGAATTAGAAAGCGAAGCTATTTTTATCTTAAGAGAAGTCTGGGCTCAATTTGAAAATCCAGTAATATTATTTTCGGGAGGTAAAGATTCAATATTAGTTACGCATTTAGCAAAGAAAGCCTTTTATCCAGCTAAAATACCGTTTCCACTAATGCATGTTGATACAGGGCACAATTTCCCTGAGACAATTCAGTTTAGAGATGATATTATTAAAGATCTTGGTGTTGAATTAATAGTAGGCTCTGTACAAGAATCTATTGATGATGGTCGAGTGGCGGAAGAAAAAGGAAAAAATGCTACGAGAAATGCACTTCAAATAACCACGCTTTTAGATGCTATTGAGGCCAACAACGTAGATTGCGCTATTGGTGGTGGTAGAAGAGACGAGGAAAAGGCAAGAGCTAAAGAACGTTTCTTTTCTCATAGAGATGATTTTGGTCAATGGGACCCCAAGAATCAACGCCCAGAACTTTGGAACATTTTTAATGGAAAACATTTTCAAGGCGAACACTTTAGAGCATTCCCAATAAGTAATTGGACAGAAATGGACGTTTGGAATTACATTAAACGTGAAAACATAGCGATTCCTTCTCTGTATTTCGCTCATGAAAGAGAAGTCGTTAAACGACAAGGTACGTGGATTCCTTATTCTGAGTTTTTAATTCTTGAAGATCATGAAGAAATCATTACAAAGAAAATACGTTTTAGAACCTTGGGCGACATCACAATCACTGGTGGAGATGAATCTGACGCCGATTCACTAGAGAAGATTGCTCTAGAGGTTGCCGGTATGCGCAATACTGAGCGAGGGAATCGAAGCGATGATAAACGTTCGGAATCCGCAATGGAAGATCGTAAACGCCAAGGTTATTTTTAATTTCTATAAGTAATACAGAACTGGTTTTAAGTATTTCTATAAAAAACTTTACAAATGTTAGATAACAATCAATTATTAAGGTTTACAACGGCAGGAAGTGTAGACGATGGAAAGAGCACATTAATCGGTCGTTTATTATACGACTCCAAGTCTATATTTGAAGATCAACTAGAATCGATTAAAAACACGAGTAAAAAGAAGGGGCATGACGGAGTGGATTTAGCTCTATTTACAGATGGATTGCGCGATGAACGTGAGCAAGGAATTACAATCGATGTGGCATATAGGTATTTTACAACGCCTAAACGAAAATTTATTATAGCTGATACACCTGGACACATACAGTATACTAGAAACATGGTTACAGGGGCTTCAACGGCAAACGTGGCAACTATTTTAGTAGACGCAAGACACGGTGTTATAGAGCAAACTAAAAGGCATGCCTTTATTGCTTCTTTACTTCAAATCCCACACATTATTGTATGTGTTAACAAGATGGATTTGGTAGACTATTCAGAAGCTGTTTATAATAAAATAGTTAATGAATTTGAAGAGATTTCTTCAAAAATGTTAGTTACGGATGTACGTTTTATTCCTATGAGTGCCCTTAATGGCGATAATGTTGTAAACAAATCTGAAAACATGTCATGGTTTCAAGGAGCACCAATGCTGCATACATTAGAAACTATGCACATAAGTAGTGATATTAATAAAGTCGATGCACGCTTCCCAGTGCAAACTGTTTTAAGACCACAAAGTGTAGAGTTTATTGATTATAGAGGTTATGCAGGTCGTATAGCTAGCGGTGTCTTTAGAGAAGGTGATGAGGTAACGGTTATGCCTTCTGGTTTTTCTTCAAAAATAAAATCTATAGATACATTAAAGGCATCTTTAAAGGAGGCCCATGCACCAATGTCTGTTTCAATAACCCTTGAGGACGATATAGACATTAGTCGTGGAGACATGATTGTGCGCTCAAATAATAAACCGGAAGCCATACAAGATATCGAGGTTATGTTATGTTGGTTAAATAATAAGCCGGCTAAGCCAAGAGCAAAATACACTATTAAACACACTTCAAATGATCAAAAAGCAATGATCAAAGAAGTTGTATATAAATTCAATATCAACACTCTAGAACGGGTACACGATAATAAAGAACTTGGTATGAATGATATATGTAAAGTAAAAATACGTACAACCAAACCTTTAATGGTTGATTCTTATAGAGAAAATAGAACTACAGGAAGCGTCATTTTAATTGACGATGCCACTAATGAAACTGTAGCTGCTGGTATGATTGTATAAAAACATCTAGATTATAATTAGTCAATTAGATAGATAAAAGGGATTGTTTTCTTAAAAATAGTTTATAATTTTCAACAAACCATTTAAATGAAATTAGGGCTGGTTAATCATTTTGATTAAAAGGATGAAAAAAATATTAGGAGCTGTTGCCAAAGAAAAAATAGTAGTTTTAAAAAATGCAGCTTCTTTATTGGTCATGCAAGGGACAAACTACCTCCTTCCTTTGATCGTTTTGCCTTATTTATCTAGAATATTAGGGCCAGAAAAATTTGGAGCTGTTTTTTTTGCTCAAATGTTTATTAATTACTTCATGATATTGTCTGATTATGGATTTAACTTTGTTGGAGTAAGGCAAATTGCTCAAAATAAAGACAATACAGATAAAGTTAATTCAATAGTTTCTTCTATTTATACTTTAAGAGTGATTTTTGGCCTTATAGGTTTAATCATATTGCTAATTGTCATTAACGTCTTTAGTCGATTTGAAGAAGATAAATGGATCTATATTTTCACCTATGGTATGGTGGTAGGTAATATTTTATTGCCAACTTGGTTTTTTCAGGGTATTCAAAAAATGAAATACATTACCCTATTGAATTTTCTATCTAAGTTTACTTTTACAATTTCAATATTTTTTCTAGTAAAGAATCAAGGGGACTATCTTCTTGTGCCTTTATTGAACGGGATAGGGTATATTATCGCCGGAGTTATAGGGGTGATCATATTAAAAAAATATTATTTTATAAAGTTCTTTATTGTTTCAAAGGCAAAAATAAGAGAGCAGTTACAAAATGGATTTAATGTGTTTATGTCAAACATGAGTATTTCGGCTTATACAAGTACTAACGCATTTATATTAGGGACCATAGTAAGTAATGTTCAAATGGGATATTATGGAGGTGTCGAAAAGTTAATCCAACCATTTAAGTTCATGTTTGCTCCTGTTTATAACGCTGTATTCCCATATTTTGCTAAACTTGTGACTAATAATCGTGATAAAGCTATTAAAGAAATGAAGTGGGGTGTCTTTTTATCTGTAATACTCGGTCTTTGTGTTTTTATATGTATTGTCATTCTTGCTGAACCAATAATAATACTCGTTTTGGGGAATGAATTTCTTGAAGGAATAAATATATTTTATGTGTTTTCTTTGTTACTTCTAATAACACCTATTTCTTATTTTTTATTTAATGTTGTATTTCTTTCTTTTTCATTAGAGAAGTATTCAATGAAAATTTATATAGCGGGAGGTATCTTAAATATTATTATTCTAATAACTTTATTGCAAATACTTGAATCTGCTTCTATTGCGGCAGCTTTATCTAATGTTATAACTCAATTCGTTAACCTTATATTAGCAACCTTATTTTTAAATTCTTTCATAAAAAAAGAACGACGACGATCTATCAAAAATGAGTAGTATTATTTATGTTTTACATGAAAGAGAATCGAGGAGCCATTTTTTAGCTCTAGAAACATATGCTAAGAAGGCAGATAGTATAATAAAATTTCGTGAGTTTTCTATATCAAGAGGTATAATAAAAGGCCTTATTACTTTTAACTTTAAATTACTTTTTAAGCAAATACTAAATCTTACTTTTCTTTTTTCTATACTATTTTCTATGAATAAAACGATTATTCTTGGAATAGCTCCATATGATTGGCGTTTGTATTTTTTAAGATGGGCCCTAAAGGGGCATAAGGTTTTTTATTTTACATCATGGGTGGATTGGAGTGGCGATTTTTTCCCAAAAAAGAAATTAGGAAATCACTACCAATTGCGAAAAGTTTGGAAACAATTTTTAGAAAATGAGATTTTCGGTATTTTTTCTGTTACCAAAACGGGGTTATTAAACTTACAAAAACATTACAGTATTAAGTGTTCATGTTCGGTAGTAAACCACGCATTTAATGATAGCAACATAACAAATAATGCAGAACTAGTTGGAAGTGAAAAACTTCGACTAATCTATGTTGGGCGCTTAATTAAAAATAAGGGGATAGCTGAGATGCTTGATCTAATCTTGACATTAGACTCAAAATTAGTAGAACTAACTATTGTCGGCGATGGAGATTTAGTAGACCTTGTTACAACCTATTCAAAGCGGTATTCAAACATCACTTATTTAGGTTTTATTAATTCTCAAATAAAATTATTTGATGCTTATAAGCAACATGATGTTCAGCTATTGTTTTCAAGAAAAACAGAGCTTTGGGAGGAGCTTTTTGGAATGGTAATAGTAGAAGCAATGGCTAATGGTGTAATAACGATTTCTACCAACCATGCAGGGCCATTAGAAATTATTGAAAATGGCGTTAATGGATTTATAATTCCTGATGATGAAAACATAGTCACCTCAGCGAAAGATATTGTATTGCATGAAATGGTTAACTTACAAACTATGAAAAAAAATGCGATAAGAGAATCCGAAAAATACAAGTCGAACCGGGTTGATTTAAAATGGAAAAAGTTGTTGGATGAATAATGTAAAAGTTTATGTTATAATAATAAATTATAATGCCGTTGAAGACACTATTGAATGTTTAGAAACGCTATATAAGCAAAGGTTTAATAACATTCAAACAGTCGTAGTGGATAATTCAACTGAAAATAGGACTTTAGAAAAAATTAAGCGCTGGGCCGATGCTGAGTGGAACTCTGAAATCAAAACACAGTATCCAGAATTGGTATTTCCATTATGTAATAAACCGATTACGTGCAATGTTATTTCGGAAAATAATTTTAATAAAACTACACAAATAAGTGATGAATTAATTTTAGTTAAAGCAAAAAGAAACAATGGTTTTGCCGCAGCAAATAACATAGCACTTAATTATATAAAACAAGACAATTCTGATTATTTATGCTGGCTTTTGAATAATGATACAGTATTATCTGCAAATGCTTTAAGCAAAATTGTAGAGTTTTATAATCAAAATAAGGATTGCCATTTATTTGGCACCTCTTTGATGGAATACTATGAAAGAGATGAAGTACAAGCAATAGGCGGGCTATATGACTCAAGAACATCAAAGTTAAAGCTGCCTAAGAATAATAAAGATTTTTATCACTCTAATCTTATTAGATACCCAAATGGGGCTTCGATGATAATAAGTAAAGAATTCCTAAATAATGTAGGTGTTTTAAGTGAAGATTATTTTCTTTACTTTGAAGAATTAGATTGGACCTTAAGAGCAAAACATTTAGGATATAAGCCTAGTTTTTTGCATGACAAATTGGTATACCATAAAGGAGGCGTTTCAACTGGAAAGAACAGTGAATTAGCAGATTATTACTTTTTAAGAGGGAAATTTCTTGTCACCATTAAATTTTTTAAAAACAACTTTTTAGTTATCTTTTTGTTATCAATATTTGCATTTCCGATTAACAGAATTTTGCGAGGCGAAACTAAAAGGATAAAAATACTTTTTAAAGTAATAAAGGATATTTATGGTTGGCGATTAAAAGGCAAACCCTTAAAACGCTTTTAGTAATAGTTGTGAAATGATTTTTTTAAAGTTCATGGCACCATCCATTAGTTCTGTTTGATGTATTTGCATTTTACTTTTGCGAAAAAATGTATTCAAAAAACTAAATCTAAAGGTAGTACAGTATAAAATGCTTAGATTAAGAAAAGGTAAAATCGGCAAATTTTTAAAAGACGAATAGATAAAAGAAGAAAGGGTTACTAGATGGTTATTAAAAAACAACACTTACTGTCAATTTTAGTATCATCACTAATAATAGTGCTGTATTTTGTTAATAAAATTGAAGTCAATGTTATAGTATTTACACTTGGTTTATTTGCTTGCAAATTTACTCAATCTTCATTATTTATTTTTAGATGTGTAAATTCTTTAATTCTAATTTTCTTAATAGGAGTAATTATTTCGTTGTTTACTCAATCACTCTTTTTTAACATATTTAAAGACGCTATATACTTCTTAAAGCCAATTTCTGCAATAGTTTTTGGGTTTTACCTATTCAGTCTTTTGAATACTCGTAACGCTTTTAGAACGATTGTTTTAATAGGAGCCTTTCTTTCTATTTGCCATATTTATAATATTTTGAAGATTTATGATTTTAACGAGGTGTCAATTCACTACCTAAGGAATAATGCAGGATTAAATAATTTTATAGAAATGATTTCTATTTTGGTTATACTAATTTATAGATTTAACGGTATAAAATTATTTAGTTCTATTACAACTAATATTATCGCAACATTGCTGGTTATTTCATTTGTTTTTTATTTTTCAAGAACCATGATAGTGGCGTCTTTAATTATGACAATGTTTGCATTGGGATATCACAGACTTTCTGCCAAGGGTTTTATCATTTTAATAATAAGTATGTTGTCGGTGATACTTTTTTATTGGTACTTACTTACTTTAGATTTAAATTTAAGCGCAGTGGGATTTGAAGCATTTTTATACAAATTAAGAATGGCACCAGGGGAATTATTTATTAGTTCTGACTTTGATGTTAATAATCTGCAACCTAAGGAGCTTAGATATTTGTATGACCACTGGAGGGGGTTTGAAGCCTCACAAGCTATTTCTCAATTAAATGGTTTTAATGTGATGCATGGCAATGGTTTTGGAGCACTTGTTGATTTGGGGCGTGAATTTAAGCTGGACGGCGAAAATGTTAGGCATATCCCAATAATCCATAATGGCTTTGTCTACGTCCTTTTTAAAACAGGTATTGTAGGCCTAGTTTTATATTTAATTTTTTTAAGCAACCTATTTTTAAAATATAATCGAGTTTATAGTAATCGAGAATTAAATGCTGCGACATCAATTTCTTTGGCAGTAGTAATTTTTTATATGCTTTCTTCATTTGTAATTACAGGAATATATAATCAAGGCGATTTGATTTCTTTAATTTTAGGTGGAATGATGTGGATTCAAAAAGAATTACATTCGAAAGAATTCACCTTTAATGATAGAATTGATTAAAAAATGAAAATATTAATTGACGCGCATGTGTTTGATGGGAAGTTTCAGGGTACAAGAACATATATCAAGGGGCTCTATAATAAACTCATTGATAGGAATCCTCAGTGGGATTTTTATTTTATTGCAAACAAGAAAGAAAATCTTATAAATGAATTTCAACATTGTAAAAATGTTTATTTTCTTGAGTATCATCAAAAAAATAGAATAGTACAATTGTTATTTGAAATACCTTGGAGAATTAACAAACTTAATATCGACTATAGCCATTTCCAGTATATTTCTCCTTTAATTAAGATTGGTAAATATATAGTGACTTCACATGATATTTTGTTTGAAGAAAAAAGGTTTCAAAAATATTTCCCTTTAAATTACAGACGTATTAAGGGGCCGCTTTTTAAAATATCTGCAAAAAGAGCAGATAAATTATTGACGGTATCGGAGTATTCTAGAAATAAAATTAGTGAACTGTATAATATTCCAAAGCAATCAATAGTTCTTACGCCTAATGCTGTAGAAGTCATTACTGATTACTCTAATGAAATAACAAAACAAAACCTAGAAAAAATATTAATTCAAAAATACATTCTATATGTTAGCAGAATAGAGCCTAGAAAAAATCATATTTCTGTTCTTAAAGCTTATGATAATTTAAACCTAGTGAAACAAGGATATAATATTGTTTTTGTAGGCAATTATGACATAGTTTCAAAAGAATTAGATGATTTTATTTCTATAAAAAGGGACTTATTTAAATCAAACTTACATATTTTTGAGAAAGTAAGTAACAACGAGTTGTGCGCCCTATACAAAAAAGCGAGTTTAGTTTTATATCCATCAATTTCTGAAGGATTTGGTATTCCTCCGCTTGAGGCCGCGTTGTTAAACAAAAAAGTAGTATGCTCTAAGTTAACTGCAATGTCCGAATTTAATTTTTTCCCGTATCATATAGATCCAACAAATCAAGATGAATTGGAGAATTCAATAGTTAATGTTTTGCAAGATCAAGATTACCCATTTGAACTAATAAAAAACGAAATATTAAAAAAATATAGTTGGGAAAAATCGGCTCGCTCATTTGAAAACATGTTGCATCTAAAAAAAAATAATGAATGAAAATAGGAATTTTAGGAACAAGAGGAATTCCTAATTACCATGGAGGATTTGAACAATTTGCGGAGTATTTTTCTGTATATTTGAAAGAAAATGGACATGATGTGTCTGTCTATAGTTCTAGCTCACATCCTTTTAAAGAAAAAGTTTACAAAGGTGTTAATATAATAAAATGCTATGACCCAGAGGGCAAAATTGGTACAGTTGGACAATTTATATATGACTTGAATTGCATTATAGATTCTAGAACACAAAACTTTGATATATTGCTACAGCTTGGATATACCAGCAGTTCTATTTGGAGTAGATTATTTCCAAAAAAAACAATTATTGTAACTAATATGGATGGTTTAGAATGGAAACGAACTAAGTATTCAAAATCAGTTCAATGGTTTTTAAAATATGCAGAAAAATTAGGTGTAAAGTATAGTAATTTCTTAATTTCAGATTCTTTAGGTATTCAGAGTTATTTAATGGAAAAATATAATGTAGCCTCAAAATTTATTGCCTACGGCGCTAATTTGTTCAATAACCCGAAGGAGTCTATTTTAGTTAAATATAACCTTGAAGCCTATAAGTATAGTTTATTAATTGCAAGGTTTGAACCAGAAAACAATCTTGAAATTATTCTTGATGGTGTGGCATCATCAAATAATAAAAATACTTTCTTAGTAATAGGAAAACATGATGTCAATGCGTTTGGCAAATACTTAAAAGAAAAATTTAAGAATGAACCGAACATATGGTTTATTGGTGGGGTATTTAATATTGAACATTTAAATAACCTTAGGTATTATTCAAACATCTATTTTCATGGTCATTCAGTTGGGGGAACAAACCCCTCTTTATTGGAGGCCATGGCGTCAAAGTCACTTATTGTAGCACATAACAATGAATTTAATAAATCGGTTTTGGGTAAAAGCGGATTTTATTTTGAAAACAGCGCAGACGTGAAATCATTTATTGAAACCAAGGTTAAAAAAGAACATCTGCAAATGGTAGAAAGTGGTTACAATCGAATATCAGAATGTTATAACTGGGAATTAATTAATAATTCCTATTTAGATTATTTTTATGAATGTTCAAAATAGTTTGAAAAATATTGTTTTTAAGCAAGAGTTTTTTTCTATTGTTATTGGTTTAATACTTTCATTTGGAATGATAGGATTCGCCCCCAGTAGTATTTTATTGGGAGTCTTTTTTTGCGTTTCTGTTTTACACTTTCTTTTAATATCGAAGAAATTTAAATTTGAATTTGGATTATTATTACCCATTCTCCTATATGGATTATTTATATTATCATGTATTTGGACATATAATATTGAACTAACCATTAAAGGTCTGGGCAGAACGATTTCACTGGTATTGGTCCCGTTATCTTTTATGATGATTCCTAAATTTGATAAACAAAACATTGATTTAATTTTTAAAATATTTACAAAGAGCAATCTTTTGTTTGCTTTTTTCTTTATAATTAATTCTTCTGTTAAGTATTTTGAAAATGGCGATTCAAGCGTGTTTATTTATCACAATTTAGTTTCAGTATTAGATTTGAACGCAATATACGTGTCGGTTTTTTTCCTTATCAGTTTTATCTACTTATTGGAGAAAAAGAAAAAAAGCAACTTAGATCTGTTTTCTTTAGTAGTATTTTTAGGGATGATATTGTTGTTATCTTCAAAAACAATAATCGTATGCCTATTATTACTAATTATAATCTATTTCGTTTTTTATAAGACGTCGAAAAAGGTATTAATGGGGAATAAGAAGATAATATTAATTGTTGTAATTGTTATGATTTCATCTTCAAAATATGTTATTGAGCGATTTTCTAGCGAAATGGACTCTAACTTTATTGAAGTCCTTAATGTCGAAAAAGTTAATCATACTTACGCATGGACAGGGTCAACAATAAGATTATTGCAGTTGCGTTTTTTAAAAGAACAAATTTATGAGAATAAAATTTTCTTAAAGGGATTTGGTCTATTTGCATCTCGTGAAAGCCTAGAAAAGAAGCATTTACAATTGGGTACATACCCTACATACCATGATTATAATTATCATAATATGTATGCTCAGATGCTTGCGGAGCTCGGGTTATTGGGCTTATTATTATTGTTAACCATGTTAATTCTTAATCTTTCCGCATCTGTAAAAAAGAGATCATTTTTATTTTTCAGCTTTTCTTTAATTATGGTCATTTGGTTTATTTCTGAATCAGTTTTATGGGTCCAAAAAGGTCTTTTTATGTTCATTATTATTTATTGCTTGCTATACAGGAATACGCTAACTTCAAAATAAACACTAATGATATTCTGAGATGACAGGTCTAATTTGTTCTTATAATAATATTCTGAAATACTTTTGTTTGTACTCTAACATCTTATATTTGTAAAGTAAAATCCTCATAATTAAATTGTGAAAAAAGTTAAAAACATTTGTTGCATTGGAGCGGGTTATGTAGGCGGACCCACCATGGCTGTAATTGCTCGAGAATGCCCACATATTAAAGTTACTGTAGTAGATATTAACGCTCCACGAATTGAGGCATGGAATGATGAAGATTTAACCAAGCTACCCGTTTTTGAACCTGGGTTAGATGACATTATTAAGGAGGCTAGAGGGCGAAATTTGTTTTTCTCAACAGAAGTGGATAAGGCCATTGATGAAGCCGAAATGATTTTCATTTCTGTGAATACGCCGACTAAAACTTATGGTAAAGGGAAGGGCATGGCTGCCGATTTAAAATACATTGAATTGTGCGCACGCCAAATAGCCAGAGTATCAAAAACGAATAAAATTGTAGTTGAAAAATCGACCTTACCAGTAAGAACAGCTTCAGCTATAAAAAGTATTTTGGATAATACTGGAAATGATGTCCAATTTGAAATATTATCAAATCCTGAATTTTTGGCTGAAGGGACAGCAGTAACTGATCTTCTCAACCCAGACAGAGTTTTAATTGGAGGCGATAATAGCACCAAAGAGGGGGTTAATGCTATTCAATCTTTGAGCGATATTTATGCAAATTGGGTCCCAGATTCACAAATTTTAACTACCAATGTTTGGTCTTCGGAACTATCAAAACTAACGGCAAATGCTTTTTTAGCACAGCGCGTATCCTCAATAAATGCTATGTCGGAGATTTGTGAGCAAACTGGCGCCGACGTGGATGAAGTTGCTAAGGCAATAGGAATGGATAGTCGTATAGGTTCTAAATTCTTAAAGGCCTCAGTGGGATTTGGAGGATCATGTTTTCAAAAAGACATTCTAAATTTAGTATATATAGCTAAAAGTTATGGATTAGAAGAGGTTGCAGATTATTGGGAACAAGTGGTTATTATGAATGATTACCAAAAGCAACGCTTTTCAGATAATATTGTCAAGACCTTGTATAATACCGTCTCGGGTAAAAAAATAACATTTTTAGGCTGGGCATTTAAAAAAGACACCAACGACACTAGGGAATCTGCTGCAATAAAAGTGGCAGACAGCTTATTAAACGAGCAAGCCGAAATAGTAGTTTATGACCCTAAGGTTGTTGAAGAACGTATTTATGCTGATTTAGATTATTTAGGATCTAGAACACCTAATGAAAACAGAAATTTATTAAAGACGGCAAAAGACGCCTATAAAGCATGTACAAATTCACATGGTATAGCCGTACTAACTGAATGGGATGAATTTAGAACTTATGATTGGGAGCGTATATATAATGATATGCAAAAACCAGCCTTTATTTTTGATGGAAGAGGCATTTTAAATCAAAGTGAACTTGAGAGAATAGGCTTTGTATATTACAAAATTGGTAGTGGAATAGGTTAACTTTAGCAATGCTAAATAGGAATAAAAACTAATTAAGATTGAAAAATAAGAACGTACTTATAACTGGAGCTGCAGGGTTTTTGGGCTCTCATTTGTGTGATCGATTTATTAATGAGGGCTTTCATGTTATCGGGATGGATAACTTTATAACCGGTGACATAAAAAACATTAGCCACTTAATTGATCATTCAAATTTTAAATTCATCGAACACGATGTAACTGAATTTGTTTCCATTGAAGGATGTTTAGATTATATTTTACATTTTGCTTCTCCAGCAAGCCCAATAGATTATCTAAAAATTCCTATTCAAACATTAAAGGTTGGGTCATTAGGCACACATAATTTATTGGGATTAGCGAAGGCTAAAAATGCAAGAATTTTGATTGCATCTACATCTGAGGTTTATGGAGATCCATTAGTTCATCCACAAACTGAAGATTATTATGGCAATGTGAATACAATAGGACCAAGAGGTGTTTATGATGAGGCTAAACGTTTTCAGGAATCAATAACCATGGCATATCATAGATTTCATGGATTAGAAACAAGAATCGTGAGAATTTTTAATACGTATGGGCCAAGAATGCGACTCAATGACGGTCGTGTTATTCCTGCTTTTATGGGCCAAGCATTGCGAGGTGAAGACTTAACCGTATTTGGAGACGGATTACAAACTAGATCTTTTTGTTACGTTGATGATCAAGTAGAGGGAATTTTTAATCTTTTATTTAGCGATTATGCATTGCCTGTTAATATTGGCAACCCAAATGAAATTACCATTAAGGACTTTGCTGAGGAGATTATTAAGTTGATAGGAACGAATCAAAAGGTGATTTATAAGGACCTTCCTATAGATGATCCTATGCAGCGCCAACCTGATATTAGTTTAGCAAAAAAACTCTTGAACTGGGAACCTTATGTAAATAGAAGAGAAGGTTTGCTTAAAACATATACCTATTTTAAAAGCTTATCAACAGAGGAACTGTATAGAAGTGAACACAAGAATTTTTCCAAGAATATCAAACGATAAATGGAGTATAAACAAGGACGATATTCAAGCTATATAAAGCCTCTATTCGCGATTATTGATTTAATTATCATTGTCGCCTCTTTGTTTTTTTTTAATACTAATGTAATTGATAATTACGTTTTTGCAAGTTATATTGGGTTAAGTTGGATAATCATTGCTATGAGTAATCATTTTTATGAAATTCAAAGGCACACAAGAATAGTTCAAATAATTACTTTATTGCTAAAACAATTTATTCTTTTATCCATTGTTCTTTATGCTTTTATAGGGTTTTTTAAGCAGCCAAATGTTAGCCGCTTGACTTTAGGAGGTTATTTATTTTTTATTTTTTTAGTGGTTTCAATATTTAAGTTTACATCGTATATTTTACTCAAGAAATACCGTGCGATTTTGGGAGGAAATAGAAGAAATGTTGTCGTAATTGGAAGTAATAACAGGACAAAAAATCTCATAACAATCTTTAATACGAGATCAGATTTTGGTTATATTTTTAAAGCGAAATTTAATGTAAAATCTGGAAATTTTTCGTTAGATAATTGTTTTGACTTTATAAGAGAAAATAATATTGATGAAATTTATTTTTCCGCAAAAGAATTAACAAACAAACAAATTAATAGACTTATCGATTTTGCAGATAATAATTTAAGGGAATTAAAATTTATACCAGATGATAAGGATATTTTTTCTAAAAAATTGAAGTATGAGTATTATGATTATATTCCGATTTTGTCTCTTAGAGAAATACCTTTGCAAGACCCAATAAATAAATTCTTAAAGCGTTTGTTTGATATTGTTTTCTCTACCTTCATCATAGTATTTATACTGTCATGGTTAACACCTATCCTAGCTATATTAATTAAATTAGAATCTGAAGGACCAGTGTTTTTTAAACAATCTAGAAATGGATTTAACTATGAAGAGTTTGAGTGTTATAAATTTAGATCTATGACACCTAATGCTAATGCTCATATACATCAAGCGACACGTAATGATCAGCGTATCACTAAAATGGGAAAGTTTCTTCGCAAAACAAGTTTGGACGAATTGCCACAATTTTTTAATGTCTTATATGGAGATATGTCTGTTGTTGGACCAAGGCCTCATATGGTGAGTCATACAAATATGTACGCAAAGCGCATTGATAAGTTTATGGTTCGACATTTTGTGAAACCAGGCATAACGGGATTAGCGCAAACCACCGGATTTAGAGGTGAAGTAGAATCTGATAACGACATTATTGGCCGTGTAAAATATGATATTTTTTACATAGAAAACTGGTCGTTATTATTGGATCTAAAGATCATTCTTCAAACAGCTCAAAATGCCATAAGAGGAGAGGATAAGGCGTATTAAATTAGTTTTACAAGTTGATTTAACTGTTTGTGAAAATCAAAGTTACTTGACGCTGTAGCTATAATTTCATTTCTAAATTGAGAGGTCAAATCACTCTTATTAATTTTATTAATAGTTGTATTTAAGTGTTCGTAGTTGCCAGAATCGCTTGTCCATCCCAAATTATATTGTTCAACTAGTTTTTCACCTTCACCACCTCCAAAATATAGGATTGGCACACCTAATTTTGCGTATTCAAATATTTTTGAAGGCACTGAACCATAAATACGATTGAGTAAAGGTATAATAGTTATGTCATATTTTAATATGGCTTTATGCAAAGCAAGTCTTGTTAGGCTTCCGTGATAATACACTGGAACTTTTGGGTGTTTATTGATAAAGTTTTCTATCTGTTTTTGTTCTGGTCCAGATCCGTATATGTGAAACTCTATTTTAGTGTAATCTAATTGATTGCAAAGTTTAGAAACACCTTGTGCAACACCCAAAAGACCAGCGTAAACTAGTTTGATTTTCTCTTGAGATTTTTCTTTGATCTCTGTTTTGGATGTTTTGAAATCTGGAAAATTTCTATATAAAAAGGTGTCTTTATTTTGATTTATTGATAAAACATAAGTACGTATTTCCTCACTTTGCGCTAATATAAGAGCTGCTCTTTTATAATTGAATTTCTCTATTTTTTCTAGGCAATGGTAGGTAAAATTCTTTTTTAAAGCACCAAGCTCTAAGCCAGCTCTAGGCCATAAATCACTTACATTTAGAATTAGTTTTCTGTGTTTTGAAGCTAAAAACAACATTGATGTGAATGCAACTAGTAAAGGGGGGGATTGTACAATAACAGTTTTTGGTATTTTATTGAATAAGAAAAACCAAATCAAACTAAAACTATAAGAGAGCATAGCAATTAAGCGTAAAAACTTATTTTTTGATACACTTGCGAAAATCCACAATCTATGAATTGTAATATGGTTTTCAATAGAAGTATGATTTAATTTACCTTTAAAACCGTCAAATATTTTACCGGTAGGATAGTTGGGCAAAGGGGTAACCACAGATACGTTATAATTTCTATAATTTAGCCCTTCTGCGAGATGAAAAATTCTATTAGATGCAGCTCCTATTTCGGGAGGAAAATAACTGGTGATTATAAGAACCTCTTTCATTAATTTGTTTGATTAATTAGAGAGGAAAACTGTCTTAATTTTCCATTTTTTAAACGTTTGATTTGATCATGCTTTTCAAATATGATAGTCAATCCATTTTCAAGATAAGTTTCCATTTGCCCCTTGATAATTTCTTTTTTGGAATTAGCAAGTTCTTCATCTGAACTATATAGAACTTTAAATGTGTCTAGTTTAGTTTGGACAATGATAAATTCTTTAACGCTCCCTTCGTCTTCAATAATGCTTTTTGTAATATAGTAAAAGGTTAATCCTGCTGCTTTTTTTCCACTTGGTAAAATCGCCGTATCATTTGATCTACCTGATAATTTTTTTAAGACTGGACGTTGAGTTGAGCCATGTATAGAAAGAATCCCTGTATCGCCAATGTCGTATCTAATAAAAGGATGAGCTTTATTGTATAATGACGTTACGACAACCCTTCCTTCTTCACCAAGCGGAAGAATTTTATTATTTTCATCTAATATTTCTACATATAGCGTTTCGCTATTTACAAGCCATTCATTACTAGGGCTTTGAAAGGCAATTACATCAAGCTCTGAAGCCCCATATTCGTTAATAATTGGAACCCCAAACTGTGATTCCATGAGTTGTTTGTCTTTTTCGAACAACATTTCAGATGTCACAACACAAGCTTTCAGGGTTGGGCAAATGGAATTTAATAAAATATTTTTTTTCTTAAGAAATTTAGCGAACTGAACTATAACACTCGTATATCCGTTAATATAGTCGAATTTATTTTTTTTAAATTTTTTTAAATTATTCTCAAATGCAGAATCACTCAAATCAAAAACTGAGAATCGAACCCGCTTACTTAAAGAATCTTTGAAACGTTCTTTATAATATCCTTTTTTGTCTAAAGGAATACCATAAAATCGAGCCTGTTTTGAAACATTAAAATCTAAGTCAAACCAACCAAATCTATTTTGAATAATAGCCCATGTTAAAGCATGACAAAACTTATCTTTTGCAAAAATAAATGGATCTCCAGAAGAACCAGAAGTTTTATTGACATAAACATTTTTTGTTGTATACTTATTAGAAAGTCTTTGCGGTAATGGGACTTGTAAATTTCGTTTTGTCATTATTGGGATAGCTTCCCAGCTTCCCATATTAGAATCTTTTACTAAATTTTGATAATATGAATTATTTTGCAAATGGTAGTTTACAATGGCCTGCTTTCTATTATTAATATAAATGTTGAAATCTCGTTCATTGTAGTTTTGAATTTTAGACAAAGTCAAAATGGCCTTATCAATAGGAAAACCACATAATTGCAATGAAAGATTAAAAATGTTCAAAATGTTAGCTAATTATTTTTGTAAAGTAAATAAAAATAGTTGTGTCTTGAAGCATTGGAAGCGGTAATTAGTTTTATTTTTGTGCAAACAAATTACAACATGACTATATTAATCCTTGGTTCAGGAGGAAGAGAACATACTTTCGCTTGGAAGATCGCTCAAAGCTCATTATGTCAATCGCTTTTTGTTGCTCCTGGAAATTCAGGAACGGCAGAAATAGCTACAAATGTAAATATTAATGTAACAGACTTTGAAGCGATAAAGGCGTTAGTTATAGATAAGGAGATCGATATGGTTATCGTTGGGCCAGAAGATCCGCTAGTTCAAGGTATTCATGATTTCTTCTTGAATGATGAGACTTTGAATCATGTGACGGTGATTGGCCCTGAACGTGCTGCTGCAGAACTTGAAGGCAGTAAAGAATTTGCAAAAGAGTTTATGTATCGTCATAATATTCCTACGGCAGCTTATCAAAGTTTTGATGCCTCTAATGTAAAGGAAGGTTATGCCTTTCTAGAGACGCTAAATCCTCCATATGTTCTAAAAGCAGATGGACTTGCGGCGGGTAAAGGTGTACTTATACTTAACGATTTGGTTGAAGCAAAGACTGAATTAAAAAGCATGTTAGTAGATGCTAAGTTTGGAGAAGCAAGTACAAAAGTAGTTATAGAGGAGTTTTTAGACGGTATAGAATTAAGTTGTTTTGTATTAACAGATGGGAAAAATTATAAAATTCTACCTACAGCTAAAGATTATAAACGTATTGGTGAAGGCGATACGGGTTTAAATACAGGTGGAATGGGAGCGGTATCACCAGTGCCATTTGCAACGGATAAATTTTTATACAAAATTGAACAACGTATTGTAAAACCAACTATTCAAGGTTTACAAAAAGACGATTTACCATATAAAGGGTTTGTTTTTATTGGTCTTATAAAAGTGGGAGATGACCCAAAAGTGATCGAGTATAATGTAAGAATGGGTGATCCAGAAACTGAAGTGGTTTTACCTAGGCTTAAAAATGATTTGGTTGAAATATTTCAAGCTATTGCCAATCAAACTTTAGACACTATTGATCTTGAAATAGACGAACGTGCGGCAACCACGGTAGTGTTGGTGTCTGGTGGTTATCCGGAGGCCTATGAAAAAGGTAAAGAAATTATTGGGATTGAAAACATTACCGATTCAATTCCGTTTCATGCTGGAGCAAAACTTGATGATGGTAAAGTTATTACGTCTGGGGGTCGTGTTATGGCAGTCACAAGTTTTGGCAACACTTACCAAGATGCTATAAAAAAATCTTATCAAAGCATAGAAAATCTAAGCTTCGACAAGATGTATTATCGTAAAGATATTGGTTTCGATTTATAAATACGAATGAGACGTAATACTTTTGTCTTCTTCGTTATTATCGTTAAACCCTTTTAATTGCATCATCCAATAAACAAACGCTACTATGCCAATAGCGCTGAAAATCCAAGACATGAAATTAGCAGCGAACCAATTTTCTAGTTCTAAGGAACGCAATTGATCTAATGGCCAAAATAATACGTTAACAAATAAGTCTTGAATGGCATAAAAGAAATCTTTCATCAGTAATAATCTTATATTTACAGTGCAAATATACTTAACTCTTTAAATGATAACAAGATTTTTTAATACTTCTAGACCAATTCATTTTGTACTTGTTGCATTTTATGCTTTAATCACATTTGTTTTGATTAGAATGGGGCAGTATCAAGGCCATGTTGGAATTGATTTGTTACTTAAAGAATTAGCGTTATTTGGTGTTATGTTGTTTTCAATATTTCTACTAGATTTTTTCGCCAGCAAAAATAATTTGACTAAAAAGAACAATTTTATAATTCTTATCTTTTGTTTGTTCTTTGCACTAATTCCAAATACGTTAGAGCATGCTAATGTTTTATTATCTAATTTATGTGTGTTGTTTGCTTTGAGGCGACTATTAAGTTTGAAAACAAATTTGAGGATTAAGAAAAAATTATTTGATGCAGCGTTTTGGATTACTTTAGCATCTCTATTTTATTTTTGGTCTATTTTGTTTTTTATATTAATTATTGCCGCATTAGTTTTTTATGGCATTGGACAGATAAAAAATTGGATAGTTCCTTTAGTAGGTCTCTTTACGGTATTATTGTTAGTGATAACATATAATGTGATTTGGGATGATACCTTAGGTGATTTTTCGAAATATTTTGAGCTACCAAGTTTTGATTTATCAAGCTATAATAACTTAAGTTTTATTGTTTTTATTACCATTTTTATTACACTTAGCTTATGGGCAACATTCTATTATTTTAGATTGCTCAAAGAAAAATCAAGATCACAAAAACCATCTTTTATTTTGGTTTTTATCGCAGCATTAATCGGTATGACAATTATAATAGTCTCACCAAATAAAAATGGAAGTGAGTTCATATTTCTCTTTGCGCCAATGGTAATCATAATGACCAATTATATTGAAAGCATGAATAGCCACTGGTTTGCAGAGGTCTTTGTGTGGTTGCTTTTAATAACTCCAATTGGAGTTTCGTTAATTTTGTAGTTTTTCACCAAAAGCTAAATCACCAGCATCACCTAGGCCAGGGACAATATAACCTTTATCGCTCAGGGTTTCGTCAATTGTAGCAATCCACAAATGAGTGTTTTTGTCAAAATGATTTTCAATAAAACTCACACCTTCCTTAGCACCAATAACACTCACTAAATGTACTGATTTAGGTTTACCAAAAGGCTTTAAGGCTTCAAATGTGGCGAGCATAGATTGCCCGGTTGCTAACATAGGATCTGCAAGAATTAAGGTTTTGTTTTCAAGGTTTGGACATGCCAAATATTCTACAATAATTTCGAAGTTATCGGAGTTGTTTTTATGGTGTCTGTAAGCAGAAATAAATGCATTTTCAGCACCATCAAAATAATTAAGCAGGCCATTGTGTATTGGAAGACCGGCTCTTAGAATTGAACATAATACAATATCGTTTTCAATCGTTTCTGTCTTGCTTGGCCCCAATGGTGTTTGAATATTTTTAGCCGTATAGTTTAAAATTTTGCTTAATTCATAGCCTATAATTTCCCCCGTTCGCTCTATATTTCTCCTAAATCGCATGCTGTCTTTTTGAATATCTTTATCGCGCATTTCTAAGATGAAACTATTTAAAATAGAATTTTGATTGGAAAGGTTGTGGATATGCATAATATATTGAGATTTTGAAATAGTAAAGTTAATTATTTAGAAGTATATTTGGGCTTTAAAATGTCACGATATGTTTTCAAGTAAGGCCAATTCAATTTTTCAAGAGGTTATTAAAAAATACCACATTATTAATACTGTAGATCAGTCGTTTACGAATGTATATGATAAAAACACACATCTTTTAGAGCATTTATTGTACAGAAAATGTTGGATTGATACCGTACAATGGCACTTTGAAGACATTATTCGCGATCCACAAATTGATCCTGTGGCTGCCTTAAAGTTGAAACGTCAAATTGATGCTTCAAATCAGGACCGTACGGATATGGTTGAATTTATTGACAGTTATTTTTTGGATAAATATAAAAACACATCAGTAAAAGATAACGGAACGATCAATACCGAAAGCCCGGCTTGGGGGGTTGATAGACTTTCTATTTTGGCTCTTAAAATATACCATATGGAGGAAGAAGCGACACGAACTGATGCCAGCGAAACACACCGAGAAGCTTGTCAAAAGAAATTAGATATTTTATTGGAGCAACGTGAAGATTTGTCTACAGCAATTGACACTTTACTTGATGATATAAGCAAGGGTGATAAGTACATGAAAGTTTATAAGCAAATGAAGATGTACAATGATGATGAGTTGAATCCTGTTTTAAGAAATCAGAAATAAATTCCTGAGAAGACCAGAATCACGTGCTATAAGTTGAGATGTCAAAACCACCAAAACACATACTGGTAATAAGACTCTCAGCAATGGGAGACGTTGCCATGTCAGTGCCGGTATTAAGGGCGTTTACAAAAACATATCCCGAAATTAAACTTACGATTTTAACACGTCAATTCTTTACGCCATTTTTTAGAGATTTAGATAATGTAACTGTTTTTTCTCCAAATTTAAAGGGAAATCATAAAGGCATTTTAGGAATTTATAAGCTTTCAAAAGAATTAAAAGTACTCGACATTGATGCTGTGGCAGATTTGCACAATGTCTTACGCACAAAAATTCTAAAAGCCTTTTTCTTTGGAATACCTTTTATTCAAATTGATAAAGGCAGAGCTGAAAAAAAAGCACTTGTTTTAGGCGTAAACGTTACACCATTAAAAACGACTCATTCACGTTATGTTGATGTTTTTAGGCAATTAGGTTTTCCCATTGACATTTCAAATCCAATCTTTCCTGAAAAAAGAAAATTATCGAATACATTAAAAAACTTAATTGGAGATCGCTCTAAACCACAAATAGGCATAGCACCGTTCGCAGCTTATGAAAGTAAAATGTACCCGTTGAGTACAATGAAAAGTGTTATTTCTGAATTGACAAAAGATTACACGATTTTACTTTTCGGTGGCGGAAAAAAAGAAATAGCACAGCTTAACGGAATTGAAAATATGCTGGGAAATGTAATTAACGTGGCAGGTAAATTAAGCTTAGAAGAAGAACTAGATGTTATTTCAAATCTTGACGTAATGCTGTCTATGGATTCCGGGAATGCACATATTGCAGCAATGCTAGGCGTAAAAGTGATTACCATTTGGGGTGTTACACATCCTTATGCTGGCTTTGGACCGTTCAATCAGCCAAAAGATTATGCACTATTGGCCAATCGTGTGCAATTTCCTAAAATACCAACTTCAATCTACGGTAATAAATATCCACAAGGTTATAAGGAAGCTGCAGGTAGCATTGCTCCAGATACTATCATTACCAAAATAAAATCTGTTATTTAAAAAGGCTTTGTTAATCCTGTTTTTATAAGATTTTTAAACATCATCATAATCAACAATAATATTAGGAGTTGTTGGTTGCGCCTGGCATGTTAAAATTAGACCGTCTGCAATTTCGCCTTCAGTTAGAATATTATTTTGACGCATGATAGCCGCTCCTTCTTTAATTTTAGCAATACAACTGCTACAAATTCCTCCTTGACAAGAATATGGAGCATCTACATCCTCATCTAACGCAGCTTCAAGTATGGTTTGCTTTTGAGACATTTCAAAAGACACTTCTTCATCATCAACAATAATTGTAATTTTTGATTTCCCTTGTGCTATTACATCTTTTTCAATCGCAGTAGGCTTGGCAGCTTTAAACAATTCAAAATGAATTGCAGAATCATCAATATCATGCTCTGTTAATACATCTTTAACGGTGTGTATCATAGCTTCTGGTCCACATAGATAAAAGGCATCAACTTCAACGTGCTTGTGTTTGTTTTTCATTACGAAATTCACGGTGCTCTTTTCAATGCGACCAAAAATCGCATCTCCTTCTTGAGTTTGACTGAATACAAACTGAATAATAAATCGATCATTGTGTTTATGTTGAAGTTCTAACAATTCGTTCAAGAACATCGTGTCTTGCGTAGATTTATTGCCATAAACCAAAATTACTTTACTATAAACTTCTTCTTCAAGTGCACATTTAATAATACTAAGCACTGGTGTTATTCCGCTGCCTGCGGCAAAGGCGGCAATGTTTTTAGTTTTTTTATCATTTGGTTCAAAAACGAAACGCCCATTTGGCGTTCCAACTTCTAGCTCATCTCCAATTTGAAGTATATTGTTTGCATAAGCAGAAAACGTACCATCATTAACCTCTTTAACAGCCACCTTTAACTCTCCGCTTTTTGGTGATGAACATAAGGAATAGTCACGTCTAATTTCAACACCTTTAATGATAGTTTTTAAGGTAACGTATTGTCCAGCTTTAAAGGTAAAAGTATCTTTTAGAGCTTCAGGTATATTGAAACTAATGCTAACACTGGCTTTAGTTTCTCTATGGATGTTTTTTATAGATAATTTATGGAATTGTGACATGCTAAATAATTTTTAGCAAAAATAGCGAAGCCTACAAACAATAAGTGTAGTTTTTAAGAAAAAATAATACATAACAGTTATATGCATAAGTATTTTATGCATATATTTGATTCATGGCGAACTCAAAACTTTATAAAGGAAGTTTAACAACAATCATTTTGAAACTCTTGAATGATAATCAAAAAATGTATGGTTATGAAATTACGCAAAAAGTAAAAGCACTTACAAATGGAGAGCTTAACATTACGGAAGGTGCTTTATATCCATCATTGCATAAGCTTGAGGCAGAGGGCTTATTAGATGTTGAAGTAACAAAAGTGGATAATAGACTGCGGAAGTATTATAAATTAACAGAAAAAGGAACTAAAGAAACTTCTAATAAGTTAAATGAATTACAGGCGTATATCAAAACCATTCAAGCCTTGGTAAATTCTAACTTTAGTTTAGAATAATGAAGAAGCTCACCAAAAACCAAATGGATCAATTATACATTTTTACAAGACAGCATTTTGTAGAATGGTATGATGTGCAAATTGAATTAGTTGATCATTTAGCAAATGGGATTGAAGAACAATGGGAAACTCAACCTAATTTAAATTTTGAAACTGCACTAAAGATTGAATTCAAAAAGTTTGGCGTGTTTGGGTTCTCAGAACTAGTTGAACAAAAAACTAATGCACTGGATAAATATTATCGAAAAGAAATATTTATGCATTTTAAAGCGTATTTAGGTTTGCCAAAATTAATAATTACACTTTTTAGTATTTGGATAATTTATTTGCTATTGATAAGTGTAGATAATAAAACATTTGTGACCATTCCGTTTGTTGGTTCGGCCTTGATTGTACATTTTTTGTTCTTATTTAAACAACAAAGGGAAATGAAAATAAGATATAAAACCACCGGTAAAAAGTGGCTGTTTGAGCAATCTATGATTCAGTTTGGCGGTTTGATTCATCTTCTAAATTTGGCCATTTATTTTCCAATTATTATTGATTCGAATAAACAATGGACATCAACCTCAACTTTGGTATTATCGTGCTGCCTTGTTATTTATGTTCTTCTTTTATACATTGCCATTTCGGTAGTAATGCCAAGCGTAAAAGAGAGCGCTATAAAACAGTATTCAGAATATAGACTAATCAAGGTGTAACTTTTCATGGTTTATCTATACTAATACAATCAACAACCTAATCATCAATATGATAAAACTATTTTTAAGCTTAGAATGGAAATCCTTTTTAAGGTCTGCAAGTTTCGGAAAAAGTCTCGCCATTAAAATACTAATGGGCTTTTTTGCACTTTATTTTATTGGAATGTTCCTCTTTATAGGATTTTTTATGGATAAAATCTTAAAACAGGTATTTCCAGATATTGATCCTCTCGTCGCGTTTAATGGCCTTTTGTTTTTTTGGATAATAGGAGATTTACTTATCCGTTTTTTCTTTCAAAAACTACCGGTAATGACGGTGAAGCCTTTATTAACATTGCCTGTAAAAAGAAAAGCTGTAGTCAATTATGTTTTAGGTAAATCTGCGGTTTCATTTATTAATTTTTTACCCTTATTTGCAGCCGTACCTTTCGGAATTAAACTAATATCTAGTGGATATAATACGTCAACAGTTTTAATCTGGATTTTAGTCATAATTATTATCACACTAATAAATAATTTCTTAAATTTTATTATAGAAAGTTTATCTGCAAAGACGGAACTTTCCTTTTTACCTATTATAGTCTTTGTAGGATCTCTATTCGCTCTAAATCATTTTAATATTATTAATGTTTCTGAAGCACTTTCAAAAGGTGTTACTTCAATTTTAGAAAACCCAATATTTATACTAATACCTATTTTAATATTAGTTGGATTATACATTTATAATTTTAAAATTTTACGAGATAAGCTGTTTTTGGACAGCGGATTAAAGACTAAAATTAAAGAAGTAAACGCATCTAACCTTGATTGGACAAAGAATTTTGGAGATATAGCGCCTTTTCTGCAATTAGATTTAAAACTCATTTGGCGAAATAAACGAACGAAGTCATCAGCTTTTATGGTCTTAATTGGCTTATTTTATGGCTTGTTTTTTTACCCTCAACCCATTTATCAAGATATGCCTTGGTTCTTTTTGTTTATTGGCGTGTTTTCAACAGGGATATTTTTAATAAACTTTGGACAATTCATTCCTGCTTGGGACAGTGGTTATTATAAGTTATTAATGAGTCAAAACATAAAATATGAGCAATACTTAAAATCAAAATTCACATTAATGGCAGTTAGTGTTGTTATATTGTTTGTTTTGGGGATTCCGTATGTGTTTTTTGGATGGAAAATTTTACTCGCACATTTCGCGGCGGCCATTTATAATGTAGGTGTTAATACTCATGTCATTTTATGGGGAGGGTCTTTTAATAGAAAGAAAATTGATTTAAACAAAAAAGCAGCTTTCAATTATCAAGGGACAGGTGCAGTACAATGGTTAATTGGTATTCCTTTGTTAATATTACCTTTAGGTTTATTTGCGTTGTTTTACTTTTTAATTGGTTTTGAATGGGCCTGTTTAATACTTGCGCTTTTCGGGGTGATTGGAATTGTATTTCATCAAAGCTTCATGAAATATATTACAGCTAAATATTTAAAATCAAAATATAAAATGGTCAACGCGTTTGATCAAGATAACTAATAGAAAACATTATGATTACAACATCAAACCTATCAAAAAAATACAGTGGCAATCTTGTATTAAATATAGAAAATTTAGATATTCCTAAAGGTCAAAGTTTTGGATTAGTTGGAAATAATGGAGCTGGCAAGACAACATATTTTAGTCTGCTCTTAGATTTAATTCAACCGAGTTCGGGGCAAATAGAAAATAATGGTATTCTGGTTCATGAAAGTGAAGACTGGAAACCATTTACTTCGGCTTTTATTGATGAAAGTTTTTTAATTGGCTACTTAACTGCTGAGGAATACTTTTATTTTATTGGAGAGTTAAGAGGACAGAATAAAGCCGATGTTGATACTTTAGTATCTCAGTTTGAGGACTTTTTTCATGGTGAAATTGTTGGTCAAAAGAAATATTTAAGAGATCTCAGTAAAGGAAATCAAAAGAAGGCTGGGATTGTTGCCGCTTTAATAGGAAACCCGGAGGTCATTATTTTAGACGAACCTTTTGCCAATCTAGATCCTACAACTCAAATTAGATTAAAGCAAATCATAAAAAACCTTGCTGAACAGCAAGGTGTGACAGTATTGGTCTCAAGTCATGACCTAATGCATGTTACTGATGTTTGTGAGCGAATTGTCGTTTTAGAAAAAGGTGAAATAATTAAAGATTTAGCCACAAGCGATGCAACCTTAAAAGAATTGGAAGCACATTTTGCACAAACCGCTTAGTTAAAAACACACATAATAGGTCGATAAGACTCTTAGGGCATTAAAAAACACCATTTCGCTTTATCTAAAAGTATGGTGTTTTTTCTTGTTAATTCGAAAAGATGTTTATTTTTACAGCATTGCATAATATATGCAGTCGTTTTTAGTTATTCTATTAACCAAACTCAAGCTCGTTGAAAACGTCTTTTAAAGCCATATTAATTCTACTTATCTCAGTACTTTTTATAGCGGGTTGTTCACGTAAAAAAGATAGTTTTGTTAATAGGAACTTTCATGCTGTAGCCACAGAGTATAACGTCTTATATAATGGCTATAATGCTCTGGAATCAGGACGTAAATCATTGAATGACTCTTATGAAGATGATTATTGGGAAATCCTTCCTATTGAGCGAATGCAAATTACGGATGAAATTATACTTCCCGGGCAATCTAAAAATTCTGATTTTGAAAAAGCAGAAGAAAAAGCAGTAAAAGCAATCCAAAAGCATGGTATGAACATCGATGGCAAGGAAAAAAACCCTCAAATTGATGAAGCTTACCTTTTACTGGGGAAAGCTAGGTATTTTGATGAACGCTTTGTGCCATCTCTTGAAGCATTTAATTATATTTTATTTAAATACCCAGCTAGCGATAAAATTAATCAGGCAAAGATATGGCGTGAAAAAACGAATATTCGTTTAGAGAATGATGAGTTGGCAATAAAGAATTTAAAGCGTTTATTGGAACAAGAACAGTTAGAAAAACAAGACCTTGCTGATGCTACGTCAATGCTCGCACAAGCATATATTAATACTAAATTTCTGGACAGTGCAGTATGGCAATTAGAAATTGCTGCAAATGCCACAAAAAGTAACGATGAGCGTGGGCGTTATAGGATTATTCAAGGACAGCTTTACAATGCGCTTGGGAAACGCGATAGTGCTAATTATGCGTTTGACAAAGTTATAGAATTGCACAGGAAAACACCTAGAATATATTTTATTGCGGCACACGTAGGAAAATCTAAAAATTTTGATATTAAAACCGGAGATAAAATCCAGTTTTTAGAATTACTTACAGAGCTTGAAGAGAATAGAGAAAATCGACCATTTTTAGATAAAATATACCATCAAATTGCAGAGTATCACCTTGCCGATAGCTCTTTGTTTTTGGCAGAAGATTATTATAAAAGAGCCCTAAACGTTGATTCTAGGGATAAGCACCTCATGGCATTGTGTTATGAAGCGTTGGGCACGATGAACTTTGACTATAATGATTATAAAGTTGCAGGAGCATATTATGATAGCACCTTGTTAAATTTAAAAGATAACAGCAAATCGTTTAGAGCGATTAAACGAAAAAGGGACAATCTTGATGATGTTATTTTTTATGAAGCTATTGCTCAGCGAAATGACAGTATCTTAAATTTAGTAAGTTTAACAGAAGAAGAGCGTTTGATTGTTTTTAATGAATATGTAGCTAAACTGAAGGCAGAAGCTGAAGCGCAAAAACAAAGAGATGAAATAGCAAAGCGAAATAATATTGGTATTGGAGTAAGTCCAATTTCTAATGCGGTAGGTATGACGGCAGTTCAAAACGTGACTTCGTTCTATTTTTATAATCCCACTACCGTATCTTATGGGAGAAATGAATTTAGAAAAGTATGGGGTCAACGACCGTTAGAAGATAATTGGAGATGGGCAAATAAGGGAATTGGTGGATCTGGAATTGAAATTGTAGATGATGTCATTAGAAACGCAAC
>JAGSHF010000073.1 GCA_023954685.1 Flavobacteriaceae bacterium
GAATAAATATAGACTTGAAGAAGAAGATCCTATTAGCACTCTAGAAGTAGATAATCAAACGGTGCGAAATCAACAGATTGCAAGTCTCAATAAAATTAAAGTAGAAAGAGATACAAATAAACTTCAGACAGCGCTATTGAAATTAACCGAAGCGGCGAAATCAGGTAAAGAAAATCTCTTATCTTTAGCCGTAGAAGCAGCTCGAGAACGTGCTACCTTAGGTGAAATTAGTGACGCCTTAGAAGTTGTGTTTGGACGCTACAAAGCACAAATTAAATCCTTTTCAGGCGTGTATAGTAAAGAAATTAAAGACGATGTATCATTTAAGAAGGCCAAAAACCTGGCTGATGTATTTGCTGAGCAAGACGGCAGGCGCCCGCGGATTATGATAGCCAAAATGGGACAAGATGGTCATGATCGTGGTGCAAAAGTTGTAGCCACAGGTTATGCAGATGTAGGCTTTGATGTTGATATAGGTCCTTTATTCCAAACCCCTGAGGAAGCTGCGAAACAGGCCGTAGAGAACGATGTTCACATTCTTGGAGTATCCTCCTTAGCCGCCGGACATAAAACCCTGGTTCCTAAAGTTATTGAAGCTTTAAAATCTTATGGCCGTGATGATATCATGGTGATTGTTGGTGGCGTAATTCCTAAACAAGATTACCAGTTTTTATTTGATACTGGCGCTGTTGCCGTATTTGGTCCTGGCACCAAAATTAGTGATGCTGCCATACAAATTTTGGAGATATTAATAGACTAGCTAGTCTGCTCTATACGCTTTAACTATAAGGCATCTTTAACATTTATTTAATTCGGACACTATAGTCTTCTTTTAAATTATTGCATATCTTTGTATCAACAAAACACAAATTATGTTTTCAAAAGCTTGCGAATACGGTATTAAAGCATCTATATTCATTGCATTCAACTCATATGAAGGTAAACGTGTAAGCCTAAAAGCTATAGCTAAAGAAATAAATTCACCCGAAGCTTTTACCGCTAAAATTCTGCAAGATTTAGTAAAAAATGACGTTATTAATTCTGTAAAAGGAGCTTACGGTGGTTTTGAAATTGAAAAACTAAATATTAGTAAGATAAAATTAAGCAAAATTGTAAATGCTTTAGACGGCGACGCCATATATAGTGGATGTGGCTTGGGCTTACATAAATGCGATGAAAACCACCCCTGCCCTGTTCATGATAAATTTAAATCTATAAGAGAAGAATTAAAATCGATGCTTGAAAATACCAATTTGGAAGAACTGGCACTAGATGTTAAATCGGGCATATCATTTTTAAAAGTATAAAAAAAAATTAATTATAAATAGGATAATTTTATCCGAATAAAAAAAACAATATGGATACATTACCAAAAGCATCTCAAAAACAAATAGGACAATTTGTTGCAGAAGATTTTAGAACAGCCTCTATATTCTCGCAATACGGTATTGATTTTTGCTGTAGAGGACACAGAACGGTAGAAGAAGTATGTCTAAAAAACAATATAGAAGTAGAGGAATTGTTAACCAAACTAAGCACAGTAATGAGTACCTCATCAAATCAAAATATAGATTATAAATCATGGCCGCTTGATTTACTTATAAATTACATTGAAAAGAAGCATCATCGTTATGTTGAAGAAAAGATCCCTGTATTATTACAATTCTTAAATAAACTATGTAAAGTTCATGGTGAAGGCCATCCTGAATTATTCAAAATTAAATGGTTGTTTAGTGTTTCAGCGGATGAACTAACAGCACATATGAAAAAAGAAGAACTGATATTATTTCCTTACGTTAAAAAAATGGTGAAAGCGGTCTTAAATCCTAAGGAGATTGAAATGCCAGAATTTGATAAGGTTCACAATCCTATTGACATGATGTTGCAAGAGCATGACAATGAAGGGGTTCGTTTTAGAGAAATAGCTGCATTAACTAATAATTACAATCCTCCAGTCGATGCCTGTAACACCTATCGTGTAACTTATGCCATGTTAGAAGAATTTGAAAAAGATTTGCACCTTCACATACATTTAGAAAATAACATCCTTTTTCCAGAAGTAATAAAATTGAAACAAAAATTTAAAACGCCTTAAATCAATAGTATTTAATCTTTATCATGAACATGGGCATTTTTTATTTGAAATGCTTCCATGTCTATTTTTGAGATCATATAAAATTTATAGTGCTTGCAAAAAAACTAGTCTTTCTTAAAATTTGTTTTAAATAAAGATGGCTTTATAATAATCATGGCCCAAGCCCAATTATTTGTTTTACTACTATCGCCACCTTTTAACACTTCCATAGTTTCGGTAGCGAACATTTGAGAGTATCCTGCTTGAAAAGCCACACTTTTTATCCAATTATAAGTCAATACTAAATCAATTTCAGTTCCCAAGCCATCACTGTAAATTTTCCCTGAACTGTCAGCAACGTTTGCCGTTGAAGAAAAAATATGCGGCACTAACTTAGCAGAAAACTTATCTTTGTTATAAGCAAGCGTTGCATTAATATCTAAGAGGCCTACAGAATTTCTGTGGTTACCTACATAAAAATAATCCATCCATCCATTAAACTTATGATTGGTACCATACCATGGCGTAAACGACTTTAAGTCTGTGCCAGTGGTATTCATATCTGTTCCAGACATATATTCAGCACCAAGGCCTACATTAAAATCAGCACCAACTCCTAATGAAACATTAGCAGCAAAATTATGAGCACTTAGGTTCGCTTTTGCAATTTTTCCTGTTTGAAAATACAGCGAAGCATCAGCTTTTAATTTATGCTTTCCATAGGTTACACGCGTGCCTATAGTTTGGTTATAATCGACCTGCTGCTCTGAATTCATATCATCATAAGTCAGACCTTGATTAAGTAATAAAAGGCTTATTCCAAAATTAGATGTATTTAAATGATACCAAACATATTGCAAGTTTTTATAATTATTCACTTCATAGTCTTCCTCAAAAATCGTCTCGCTATTCGCACTTAATGCTAAACCGACATCAATTCTGTTTCTATCATTTGGTTTGTATATCGCCAAAAACGCATCATGACTTCTGGCTTGTTGTGCCCAATCATTCGCACCAAAAATACGTTGATCGTCATACGCTATTTCTTGACGCCCCACTTTAAGCGTGAACTTTTCACTTAAATTTAATTTTGCCCATGCTTGATGTACTTTAGTTCCGTTTTTATCGGATAAGGCTAATGTTGTAATATCACCCCAAACCCTAGCATTTTGAACACTTATGTACGTTTGAAATTTTTCACTGCTATAATTTAAATTTAATCGCGTTCTTTGTGATACAAACGCGGCCGGATCATCGCCTTCCGCCACCAAAGTCTTAAATCCATTTCTATATTCAAAACGTGGTTTTAATTCGGCCGATACTTCAAATTCTTGCGCAATACCTAGCGTACAAAATCCAAGCAATAAAAACGTTAATATATGTTTCATAAAATGATGTATTTAAATACAAAAGTAATTTGTTTTTTATTAATTATTCTAATTTGTCAATTCAAATATTTTTTCAATTGTGAATTTATTATCTACGTTTAAACCCTCTTATTGATACATCAATTCTCCACCGTCATTAAAAACACTAATGATGTTTGAATGTTAAAAATCCATTGGTGAAATTTGCTTGTATTTAACAGTCAAAAGATTGGCAAGCATAGGAAAACCGCTTTCAGACCCGCGAAGAAAGTTCCATTGTCCATCGTCCATAAAATTTTCTTTAGCAAAGGCTTTTAATCGGGTTGGCGTAGCCAATTTGGGATCTATACAGACCAATACAAATCTAATAATATTTAGATATTCCTCAGGGATTCTGGCCTCTATATTATGCATATCTGCAACCAATCTCGAGCAAGCCCCTTTGCAAGTGCTTTAAATCATAACCATGACCAATATTCTTCCTTTTAAATCTTTAAGAAGTATCGTTTCATTCTTTTTTGAATTAGTATCATGTTATTATTATTAATTAATTAAATTAAAGCAGACAAAAATATCCTAATTTAAATAATTCAAAAATAGCAGCATCAACTTCAATAAAATATAATATAAGTCATGTAACATATTTTATTAATATCTTGTAACCTCATCTAAAAATAACATTAAAAATCCAAAACGAAATGCCGCATACTAAGAAAATGCTTCAACCCAATGCGCTAAAAGGTAAAACCATAGTTATTACCGGCGGCGGAAGTGGTCTAGGAAAATCCATGACAAAATACTTTATGGAACTCGGTGCTAAAGTAGCCATAACATCTAGAAATCTTGACAAATTAAAAACTACAGCTACAGCATTAGAAACTGAAACGGGTGGCATGTGTTTGCCTGTGCAATGTGATGTTAGAAATTATAATGAAGTAGAAGCGATGCATAAAACAATAATTGATGCCTACGGTACTATTGACATTCTTTTAAACAATGCCGCAGGTAATTTTATTTCGCCTACTGAGCGCTTGTCTGCAAATGCTTTCGATACCATTATTGATATTGTCCTCAAAGGCACCAAAAATTGTACTCTTGCTTTCGGTAAACATTGGATTGACACAAAACAAAGCAATGGAACTGTTTTAAACATTGTCACCACTTATGCATGGACAGGGTCTGCCTATGTCGTGCCAAGTGCAGCTGCAAAAGCAGGTGTATTAGCAATGACCCGTAGTTTAGCTGTTGAATGGGCTAAATATGGGATGCGTTTTAATGCCATTGCACCCGGCCCATTTCCTACAAAAGGTGCTTGGGATAGATTATTACCAGGCAATTTGAAAGACAAATTTGATATGGCTAAAAAAGTACCGCTCAAGCGTGTTGGTGAGCATCAAGAATTGGCCAATTTAGCGGCATATCTCGTTTCTGATTTCTCAGCTTATATCAATGGCGAGGTTATCACCATAGATGGTGGAGAATGGCTTAAAGGCGCTGGAGAATTTAACCTGCTTGAAGATATACCAAAAGAAATGTGGGACCAATTAGAAGCCAAGATTAGATCAAGTAAAAAATAAAAACACCATCAAAAGAGAGATTGTGTTTTTACTAATAATTTGCTATTGCCGTTTAATCGTCAACGTTCTCGCTTTTTTATTAATCCTGTTTTTAGGATAAATTTCGTTCATCTAATGTTAACAATTTCCATTTTTTATCCTCGTAAATAGTTGTATTTTTACGCATAATTAAACCAAATCGATTAATGGGTAAAATCATAGCTATTGCTAATCAAAAAGGTGGGGTAGGAAAAACCACAACCTCAGTAAATTTGGCAGCTTCATTAGGTGTTCTTGAAAAAAAAATACTACTCATTGATGCTGATCCTCAAGCTAATGCCAGCTCAGGACTAGGGGTTCAGGTTGATACTGTAGACATTGGTACTTATCAGTTACTAGAACACTCATGTTCTGCCGAAGAAAGTATAATTCCTACAAATTCACCCAATGTAGACATCATTCCTGCACATATTGATTTAGTAGCTATTGAAATTGAATTGGTTGATAAAGAGCAACGTGAGTATATGCTTAAAAAAGCAATCTCTCATTTAAAGTCGGCTTATGATTATATTTTGATTGATTGTGCACCATCACTTGGTTTATTGACCTTAAATGCACTAACCGCTGCAGATGCTGTTATTATACCTATTCAATGTGAATATTTTGCATTAGAAGGTTTAGGAAAATTATTAAACACCATAAAAAGTGTTCAAAAAATACACAATCCTGACTTAGATATCGAAGGATTGCTACTAACCATGTACGATTCGAGATTGCGTCTTTCAAATCAAGTGGTTGAAGAAGTACAAAAGCATTTCAATGACATGGTTTTTGAAACCATAATACAACGTAATGTAAGATTAGGGGAAGCTCCTAGTTATGGAGAAAGTATTATTAATTATGACGTAAGCAGTAAGGGCGCTAGTAATTACTTAAGTTTAGCAAAAGAGGTTATCAAAAAAAATGAAGGCTAATGGCGAAGGCAACTAAAAAACAAGCATTGGGTAGAGGGTTATCGGCTTTATTACAAGACCCTTCAAACGATATTAAATCTATTCAAGACAAAAACGCCGATAAAGTCATTGGTAGTATTGTTGAATTAGAGCTTGGTGCTATTGAAGTCAACCCCTTTCAACCAAGAACAAAATTCAATGAAGAATCACTTCGCGAATTAGCTTCATCTATTAAAGAGCTTGGTGTAATTCAACCTATCACCGTTAGAAAATTAGGTTTTAATCAATATCAACTGGTATCAGGTGAACGTCGTTTTAGAGCATCCAAATTAATTGGTCTTGAGCGTATTCCAGCCTATATTCGTATTGCTAACGATCAGGAATCTTTAGAAATGGCTTTGGTGGAGAACATCCAACGCCAAGATTTAGACCCAATTGAAATTGCATTATCCTACCAACGTCTTATAGATGAAATTCAACTTACTCAGGAACAAATGAGTGAACGCGTTGGAAAAAAACGTTCTACAATTGCCAATTATTTAAGACTATTAAAGCTTGACCCTATCATTCAAACAGGTATGAGAGATGGTTTCATTTCTATGGGCCATGGACGGGCTATAATAAATATTGAAGATCAAGCAGATCAGTTAGATATTTATGAAAAAATACTTACTCATAAACTTTCTGTACGCGATACTGAAAATGCTGTTAGAAATTTCAAATCGAATGAGGACACAGTTACCAAACCAACACCAGAAACCTTACCAAAGTTTGTAAAAAAAGGAGTGAAAGATTTTTCAGATTACTTTGGACATAAAATAAACGTTAAAGTGTCAAAAAACGGAAGTGGAAAAATAACAATTCCATTTCATTCTGAAGAAGATTTCAACCGTATCAAAAAATTGGTTCAACGTGATAAGTAAATACTGTTTCCTTATTTTCTTTTGTTTCCTTACACACTTGGGTTTTGCACAAGATACTAAAATATCATCAACGGCTGAAGATGTTAATGTCGTGATACAAGATACTGTTAAGCGAGATCCTATCAATCCTCTATCTCCTGCTAAAGCTGCTTTTTATTCAGCGATTTTACCGGGATTAGGACAAGCTTATAACAAACGATATTGGAAAATTCCAATAATATATGCCGCATTAGGAACTAGTATTTATTTTTATGTGGACAATAATAAGCAATACAATAGATATCGTGATGCTTATAAAAGACGTCTTGCGGGCTTTACCGATGACGAATTCTGGGGAGATGGTAGCACGCCTAATATTTCCAATGATGGCTTAACTCGTGCACAAGACACCTATAGACGTAACCAAGAATTATCTATATTAATTACCATAGGGATATATGCTCTTAATATCATTGATGCCAATGTTGATGCCCATCTACTCCAATTTAATGTAGATGACAATTTAGCATTAAAACCCCATTTTGAGTTTAACCAATTAGACGCAACATCAAACCTTGGTTTAACCTTAGATTTTAAATTTTAAGCAGTGAAAATAGCATTATTAGGGTACGGAAAAATGGGAAAAGCTATTGAACAAATAGCTATTAAAAGAGGACACATCGTGATTATAAAAACGTCAAAAGAGGCGAAGTCTATTGATATTTCTCAAGCAGACGTTGCCATAGATTTTAGCGCTCCAGATATCGCGGTTTCAAATATTTCAAACGGCTTAAAACATGGTGTTCCTGTAATTTCAGGCACTACCGGATGGTTGAAAGATTATGATGGCATAACCAATTTATGTAAAGAACGAGATGGCGCGTTTATTTATGCTTCGAATTTCAGCTTAGGTGTAAATTTATTTTTTGAGCTTAATAAAACCCTGGCCAAAATGATGGCTAATTTGCAACAATACAATGTGAGTATCGAAGAAATTCATCACATTCAAAAACTAGATGCTCCGAGTGGTACTGCAATATCAATTGCTGAAGGAATTATTGAAAACTCACAATATAAGCAATGGAATCTCAGTAATATTCAAGATGACAAAAGTATTTTAATTGAGGCAAAACGCATTGATAAAACACCTGGCACACACACGGTAAACTATACTTCCGGTGTAGATGAAATAAGTATAATACACACGGCTCATAATCGAGAAGGTTTTGCTTTAGGAGCTATTGTAGCAGCAGAATGGATTATTGGCAAAACAGGAATATTCACAATGAACGATGTGTTAAATATTGGTTAAATAAACTAACAAAAAAGACAATAAGTCTACTAACTAACAGACAAAAACAACAATTATGACACTAATGCAATGGTTTATATTTTTCTTGATTATTCAAGTCGTACATGGCTTAGGTACATGGAAGCTTTATATTAAGGCAGGAAGACAAGCATGGGAGGCATTCGTTCCCGTTTATAATGCCTTTGTTTTAATGAAAATTATTAACCGCTCTCCTTGGTTGACAATTCTTTTATTTCTTCCTATTATTAATCTTATAATGTTTCCTGTTGTATGGGTTGAAACTGCAAGAAGTTTTGGTAAGAACAGTTATCAAGACACTTTTTTAGCTGTCTTTTCATTGGGTTTCTATAACTATTATATTAATTATGCCACGGACGCAAGTTATATTGTAGATAGAGATATCAACCCTAAATCATCTTCAGGAGAATGGGTGAATTCTATTTTGTTTGCTGTTGTTGCCGCAACTTTAGTGCACACCTATTTTATTCAACCTTATGTGATCCCGTCATCCTCTTTAGAAAAGTCATTACTCATTGGTGATTTTTTATTGGTAAGTAAGTTTCATTATGGTGCTCGAGTACCCATGACTACAGTTGCTGCGCCAATGGTTCATGACACCATCCCAGTATTAAAAAAGAAATCGTATTTGTTTAGTGATGATTATACCAAAAGGAATACGTCATGGAAAAATAAATTACAAGTACCCTTTTTAAGATTACCTGGATTTGAAAAAATTGATCGTAATGAAATTGTAGTATTCAACCAACCAGCAGATACGTTATTGGATATGAATAATTTTAGACCAGACCGTAACTATTATAAACCCATTGATAAAAAAACAAACTTGGTAAAACGTTGTGTTGGTGTACCAGGCGACACATTAGAGGTTAGAAATGGATATATTTTTACTAATGGTGTTCAAAATGTAATACCGGATCGTGGTCATCTCCAGTTTAGCTATGAAGTTACTGTTAAAGAAGGTAAAGGCTTTGATAGGAATATCATGGAACAGTTGCGTACTAGATTTGATATTACCGATGGAATTTATGGTACAAATGATAATCGAATTATCATCCCCGCAGCTACTGATGAAGCCATAGCTAAATTTAAAAATCACCCAAGTGTGGCATCCGTTACTAAAATAATAAATCCTAAAGGTGAACGTGATTCTGGCATTTTTCCGCATGATCCAAGTTACAGTTGGAATAATGATTTCTTCGGACCACTTTATATACCGGAAGCAGGAAAAACTATAGATTTAAATATAGAAATATTACCGCTTTATAAACGTGTAATATCAGAATATGAGCAAAACGAATTACAAGTTAAAGGCAATCAAATTTTTATAAACGGGGAAGCAGTTACAAATTATACGTTCAAGCAAAATTACTATTGGATGATGGGTGATAACCGTCATAATTCTTTAGATGCACGCGCTTGGGGATTTGTTCCTGAAAACCACGTTGTTGGAAAACCAGTATTCGTTTGGATGAGTATTGACAATTTCAACGCAGGCATTAAAAATTGGAGCATCAGATGGGATCGTGTTTTTACTACCGTGCATGGTAAAGGCGAACGTGTATCTTATTTAATTCCATTTTTAGTGGTATTATTTGGTTGGATTGGCTTTAATAAATGGCGTAAACATAAGAAGGCAAACGCCTAATTTATGATTCCTACGTAAGTAGGGATGCATAGGTTTAATAATTATTTTATTAATAATTCCTAGGTACACAGGAATGACCGTACGATTCAATGATCACATTACTTCATCCAACATATTTTCCAAGCATTTCTCATTGCATTGCTATGGTACACGCTGATGAATTAGTTTTTGAAGTCAATGATTCTTATCAAAAACAAACCTACAGGAATAGAACCAATATTTATGGTGCCAACGGTTTATTATCACTTTCAGTACCTGTTATCTATTCTCAAAAAAACAGGCAATTGTATTGTGATATTAAAATCCATAATGATAACAATTGGCAAGCTTTACATTGGAAATCATTATTAAGCGCATATAGAACCTCTCCGTTTTTTGAATATTATGAAGACGAGATAGCGCCTCTTTTTTTTTCCAAAGAAGGCTATTTGATGGATTTTAACTTTAAATGTCTTGAGACTATTTTTGAATGTTTGCAACTAGATCTCGAATTTAACAAAACAACGGTTTTTGTAAAAGACATTGAGAACGCCATGGATTTTCGTTATTTGGCAAATGTTCGAAAAGAAAAAGCGTATAACTTTTCAGCATATACCCAAGTGTTTAATAGTAAACATGGTTTTCTAAATAATTTAAGTGTACTAGATGTCTTATTTAACGAAGGCCCTAATGCACTTAATTATCTACAATCACAAAACCTGAATTAATAATGCTGCAATCTTTTTTTCATTATGGAATTCATTTTATTGTACCCATAATTGTTGCCTTTGTTTTTTATAATTCAAAATGGAAAATAGTAAGTATCATTTTGTTGTCAGCAATTCTTATTGACCTTGATCACGTATTGGCTTCTCCTATTTTTGATGCCAATCGTTGTAGTATTAACTTCCATCCGCTACACTCCTATTACGCTATTGGTCTCTATTTACTTTTATTAATACCGAAAAAAACAAGAATTATTGCAATTGGTCTTTGTATTCATATTTTAGCAGATCAAGTAGACTGCTTATTCATGTAAATTCACTTTGGCTAGTATAGGGTAATGGTCTGATAAGCTCTCATCAAAAGTTTGGAAATTATTAATTTGAAACGCTTCATCAACTAGGATGAAGTCTATTCGAACCGGGAAGTATTTAAAATCAAAAGTTCTACCAAAACCATTTCCTGCACTTTCAAAAGCATCTACCAATTCGCCCTTTATTTTATTGTATACATAAGAATTTGTAGTATTGTTGAAATCACCGCAAACAATCATTTTATAAGGTGATCTTTTTTTATGCTCTAAAAACAATTCCGTTTGAGATTGTTGCATTTTAAAAGTTGCTCCAACACGTTTCAATAGACGCTCCGAGTTTTCCGAAGTGAGTTCTTCTTTTTTTGCATCAATCCGTAAAGATTGCAAATGAACATTATAAATTCTTATCGTATCCACATCTTTTAAAATATCCACATAAATAGCATTATTAGCCGTATTAGGAAACTCAATTGACCCCGAATTTACAATTGGGTATTTAGAAAAAATAGCTTGTCCATATTTAATACGCTGACCTGCGAGCTTTTCATATTTATATGGATAAAACGATAAATCAACATTATCGTGAGGGTGATATTCCTGAAAACTCACTATATCCGGGTTCTCGCTTTTTATAAAATCTACTATTTTAGTTTCAATGCCCTTTTCCTTAATCCAATTATAAACATTAAATAATCTCACATTAAAATTCATCACTGAAATATTATTTTCATCCTCAAGATTTTTAGAGTCAGAATACTTATAAAGTGCTGTCACATATTTATACCCTATTACTAAAACGAATAGTGATAAAAAGATTTGTTTTTTCAATTTCAACAACCAGTATATTACAAATAAAAGATTGAGTAGAATTAAAAGTGGTACCGCCAAACTAAGGACAGACAGAATTGCAAATCGTTGAGGTGTGACATAGGGCAAAACATAAGACAGCAATAACATCAGCGCTATAAAAGCGTTGATTATATAGACTATTTTATCAATGAGATTAAGTTTTTTCATTAATGAATTGTACCATGTATTAATGACCTGAGTCGTAATTCTAACGACTATTAAAAGTACCTACTTTTTTCCAGCTCTAAATAAAAACTCCTTTTCAGCCTTACTCAAGCTTTCATAGCCGCTTTTACTTATTTTGTCGAGAATGACGTCTATCTGTTTCTGATTATTAAACTGATTAAATTCGCCTTTAGTATACCCACCTACTTTGGATTTCTTCTTATGAACAGTCTTTAGATTTACCTTTTTTGAAAAAGAAAACCAACTTAAAAATTGATCTACTACTTTTTCAAAACCTTTACCAATATCTTTCCCAGCTCTTAACTGGCGTGCATAGAAAAACCCGAGTAAATCACCTCCAAGATGTGCTATATACCCTCCCGGATTATCACCTAACAGCCCAACAGCATCAAGACCTACCAACAAAAATCCAACATATTTCAACTGGAAACTTAAACTACCAAATCGCATTTCCTTTGTTGGCATATAGGCACATAAAAATATTAACGCCGCTCTTACACCCGCTGACGCTCCTATTAAAGCACCTACATCTTTTAATAAACTATCGGGGAATATGGCATAAAACAACATGAATGCCAATCCACCTGCTATAATTCCTAACAAATAAACATTCAAGGAAAGTTTAATATTAAATAAATTAGAAAAAGAGCGCCCCACAAAGTACAATACCATCACATTAAAAAACAAATGCCAAAAACTTGTATGTGCAAAACCATAGGTGATTAGTGACCAAGGTTTTATTATAAAATCTGATAAATCTTTTGGTAACTCTAGCCAACTTAAACTATACATTCGCGGAATACCTTGCGTTACAGAAATTAACCAACCTAAAAAATAGACAATAACATTAACCGCTATCAACTTTTCAAAAGCAGTTAGGTTTTTTAACTTGTCTTGTATATCGTTTGTTAGAGACGTCATGAGTTAATTCCAGCGGTATTTATCAAATTGATCTTTTTTCCAAAAAAACATGATAATAAATCCAGTTAGTGCACCACCAATGTGAGCAATATACGCCGTATTACTTGGGCTAAATATTGAAACACCCGATAAAGCAGAAAATAAATCTAAGGCAATTATACCTGGAATAAAGTATTTTGCTTTTATAGGTATAGGCAAGAAAATCATCATGAGTTTACTATTTGGAAACAGCATACCGTATGCTACTAAAACACCCATAATAGCTCCTGAAGCACCTACCATCATTGAATTAAAGGCACTAAGAAAACTTTGAAGTTGTTCTGCGTTCATCACTTGTTCCCAACCGGTATTATATTTCCCTTCGTTTAATGTTGCTATAATTTCTTCTTGATTTAAACCTGATGAGGTTAACAAATCCATACCAGAAACATATTGAAAATACAAATAAGTGATCTGAAGCAATGCCGCACCGATGCCAGCCGAAATATAAAAGAATATAAATTTCTTCCTCCCAAAAACCTGCTCTACTGCCGTACCAAACATCCAAAGTGCAAGCATGTTAAACAGTATGTGCTGTAAATTACCATGCATAAACATATGTGTAATTAATTGCCATGGCTGAAATAAATCATTCTTAGGAAAATACAGGCCAAATAAGCTATAAAACAATTGTCCATCTCCAATAGCCATAGTACCAATAAACATAATGACGTTTATAATTAGTAAATGCTTGACTGTTTCAGTGATTCCTCTCATAATTTATTTAAATTTTTTATCTAAATCCTCTACTTGCAATGTAATAAACGTTGGACGGTTGGTTGGCGTTATCGATGGTTCCTTACAAGCAAATAAGCTATTTACCAAATGCTGCTGCGACTCAATAGTCATCGTTTTTCCCGATTTTATTGCCAAACTTTTTGCTAAAGATTTTGCAAGCATATCTGTTTGACTAAAGCTAGTATCAGGCAGTTCATTTTCAGCATCATGAATTAATTGTTCTAAAACGGTAGTCGCTTCAACATGGTTCACATTAGCTGGAACCCCCGATAATTCAACTTCACAATTTTCAAACTTTGAAAACACAAAGCCTGTTTGCTCCAATTGCTCTTTTAAAGTACTCAAAATTTCAATCTCTGGCTTAGAAAATTCTAAAACCGAAGGAAACAATAGCTGCTGACTAACACCTTCTTGAACAGTAATTTGCCTTAAGAATTCTTCATATAACACCCGTTGGTGAGCGCGATGTTGATCAATAACCAGCATTCCTGATTTTATGGTATTGATAATGTATTTATTTTTAAGTTGGAACGTTTTAGGCGAAGTATCCATTTCGCTTCCAAATAAGGTATC
>JAGSHF010000134.1 GCA_023954685.1 Flavobacteriaceae bacterium
ACGGTCTTGCTGCGTTTCTTGATCTTTAGTCACACGTTTAATATGCTCATTATGTCCTAAATAAAAACCATCGGCTTCAAATGCCATATATTGAAGTAATTTCTCGAAATCACAGTGCCACTCTACACGTTCTATACCCGAAATAAATGAAGCCTGCGATTGATTCAGTTTTTCGCCATCCCAAATTCTCATTTGTTCATTGGTTTCAGTCACAAATAAAATAACGCGATTTTCTTGTTTTATAGCATCAGGGTATAAAACCAGAGTAGTCCCTTCTTGATCAATCCCACTTAAATAAAACAAATCATTATTTTGAGTAAACCCCTTAACATCATCCGCGTTGTTATGCTTGACATCATTAGAACATAAAATGGCAATTGTATTAGGTTCCATCTCAGCCTCAAAACGTACTCTATTTCCTATAAACAGTGCATTCGGAATTTTCTTGTATCGCATCTTTAAAATTTTCTATCTGGATTAAATGATTCGAGGGCTAAAGATGGTTTTTGTTCAGAAATAATTTCTGAAACCAGCTTCCCCGTTGCGGTACTCATACTCCAACCCATCATAGCATGCCCTGCGGCAATCGTTACATTTTTACACTTATTAGACTTACCTATATATGGCAACCCATCAGGTGAAACAGGTCGTAAGCCACAAGCGGCATTTTCTTTTTCTTCTACTGTAAGTTTTACGTCTGGATAGTATTGCGTGGCTGATTTTGCAATGGTTTCAACTCTTACTTTATTAATATCATGATTAATACCTGCTATTTCCATCGTTCCAGCAAAACGAGTAAACCCATTCATTGGAGTTACCGCTGATTTTGCTTCAGCCAGAATAGCGGGAATGGTAATACCCGTAGGTTTTTCAGTATTGATACGATACCCTTTACCCGCCTGAAGTAATAAGGTTATTCCTAGTTTTTTAGCTAGTAATGCAGTCCAAGAACCTGCAGCAAAAACAACCTCATCTACGATATATTCCTGTTTATTCGTTTTTACTGAATTAATATTCTGATTTTTAATATCAATGTCTTCAACTTTCTCATTACTATGAATTTTTACTCCAGATTGAATTAAATGTGCTTTTAATTCTGTCATAAATTCGTGGGGTGTAGAGTGATGATCACATTCAAAATAAGCGCCGCCAATAGCATTAATGGTTGTGTTTGGTTCCATTTCTGCAATATCTTTTTGATCAACTTCTTTTGCTACCAGACCTAATGTTTTAGCATATTCAGCAATCTTCACCTCTTCCTCTAGCATTTGCTCCGTTTGACACAACATAAAAAGCCCCTTCTTGTCATAATGAAATGTAAACCCATCGCTTTTTTTAATATCAGTCATTAAATCTTGACTCAAAACCGTAATATCGCGAATTACTGGAGCCGCTTTTTCAACATGTTGTTGATTACATGATTTATTAAAAGCCCAAGACCATTTTAAAAAATCAATATCCAAACGTGGTTTTATATATAATGGGCTGGTAGGATTAAACATCCATTTCAACCCCTTTTTCATTACACCAGGTGCGGATAACGGGATGAGATGACTGGGTGATAAATATCCAGCATTTACATAAGACGCGCCAGCATCCAGATTAGACTGATCAACAACAGTAACTTGGTGACCTTCTTTTTGAAGGTAATAAGCAGAGCTTAAACCAATAATTCCACCGCCTATAACTAAAACATTTTTACCCATTAATTAATTCCATTTAAAATCCCAAATTGGTTCAGTATCCAATAAATGCTTAATAAAATAATTCCAGCGTTTCTTTATAAAATAACTCCTCGATTTTCCAACATAACCATGTCGTTGACTAGGTAGTATTAACAAATCAAATTCTTTATCGGCATTTATTAAAGCTTCTGCCAATTTAAATGTTGCCGAAGGATTTACGTTATCATCAATACCACCGTGAACCAACAATAACTTCCCTTTTAAATTTTTCGCGTTTGTTATATTAGAAACCTTCTCATAGGTTGCGTCAACCGGCCATCCTTGGTACATTTCCGGCCACCACGCTTTTTCCATTCTGAAATCGTGATCCGCAGAACTTGCCACACCTACCTTATAAAAATCTGGAAACCCTAACATGGCTCTTCCTGTATCATATCCTCCAGCCGAATGTCCAAAAATTCCAACCCGATTAATATCAATCCAATGATGTCTTTTTGCAAGTTCTTTGATGGCTAAAACATGATCTTCCAGGTTATTTTCCATGTTTTTATAAGAATGGTCATGAAATTCTTTGGAACGCCCTGAGGTTCCTAATCCATCTATACTAACAACAATAAATCCCAACTCAGCCAGTGACTGATTCCTAAATCCGCGGTCAAATGATTTTGGAAAAACTTGTGTATGTGGTCCAGTATAGGTAGCGTCAATAATAGGATACGATTTACTTGAATTAAAATTAGTAGGCTTCCACATAGCGCCATATATGACTGTTTTTCCATCTTTAGCAATCATAGAAAAAGGTTCAGGCGTTGTCCAGCCCTTAGCTTGTGCTTGTGATACATCAGCAGTGGTCAACTCAATTATTATTTTTCCGCTTTTAGAATTCCTAAAAACCGTTTTTGTTGGCGTGGTTATGGTAGAATAATTATCGACAAAATAGTCTCCGTCTTTTGAAAAATCTATTTGGTGATGTGCGTTTTCTTGAGTGAGTAAGGTTTCTTTTCCTTTAAAATTTATTTTATAAAGTTGTTGATGATAAGGATTACTAGAAGTCTCTTTTCCTGAAGCTAAAAAATAAATGGTCTCATTGTCTTCATCAATATAGTCGATACTATTTATATAATAATTGCCACTTGTAAGTTGTTTGGTTTCGTTTGTTTTCAAATCTAAAATATACATTTGTCTCCAACCGGTTCTTTCAGATAAAAAAATAATTTTATCTTTTTCTTCTAGAACTCGGTAGTCAAAATTATCAATTCCAGTATTACTTGTTTCTTCAATAAGCGTTACCTCTGTATTGGAGTTTAAATTAATTTGTTTGACAACTTGTTTTAAAAAACCACGTTCTGAATAACTTGCATATAGTTTACCGGACTCTTGTGAGCCTCTAATATTAACAGAATTAATATGTGTTGCTCTAGGCAAATTCGTTTTAATTTCTTTCTTAGACGCTACATTATAAAATACGGGTGTAATGTGAACCATAGTGGTATCACCCGGTGAACCGCGATAATAGGATAGTAGTTTTGGCTTATATAATGAATCAATACTGTGATCTAGCATATACATCTTTTCAGCGTTGCGTGTATCAACTATACTCGTTGCAATCCATTTAGAATCTTCAGACCAGTTCACATAAAAACGCTTTGGACGTGCGCCATTTTCGCCTTCCATTTTATCATACCAGCCATACCACGACGCATATTCATAACCTTTTTCACCTTTAAAACTTAATTGAAATTCTTCGTCAGTTTCGATAGATTTGATGAATAAATTATAGTCTTTGGTATAAGCCATCCATTTCCCATCAGGTGATTTTGTTTCTAAAAGATTTGATTGGTTTTTCTGTTCTTCTTCTTTCAATAACTCATACGTTTCCATATTTAAAACGTATTTCTGTTCTTTAAAAAGGATTGTTAAATCTCCATTACTATTTCGTTCTATATTCGAAACAGAAATTCCATTTGATTTTACTTTCTCTTTAGATATGTCACTAAGTGATTGCGCAAGTTTTTCATGATTAAAAAGATTCTCAACCTTTTTACCTTTGAAAGACACTGTTTTATAAATCATTTTATCTTTAGAATAATCTATAAACCAAAAACCAGACTTATCTTTAAACCAATTGACCGATGTATATAAATTAAATGCCGTTTTATTATTGTAATTATCATACATAAAACTCACAGCACGCTCATAATGATCTAGAGTAACCTCTTGAGCATGAAAAGGTGTTGATCCCAATATTAATGTAACTACTAAAATTAATATTTTTTTCATTTTCTAAATTAAATTACTTGAAACCCGTGAGCATAAGGATCATCGTCATCATCAATAAAAATAGTATTATATCCAAATACCTTTGCCCAACCTTGAATACTAGGTACTATGGCTAATTTCCCATCCAATGTGGTTTCTTTTTCTACACGTCCAATAAACTTACTTCCAATATAACTCTCATGAATAAAAGGCTCATCAATTTTTAACTTACTTTTTGCATAAAGTTGTGCCAGTCGAGCAGATGTCCCTGTACCACATGGCGATCGATCAATCGCTTTATCGCCATAAAAAACAGCGTTTCTTCCTGATGATGTTGGATCGATCGGATTTCCGGTCCATAACATATGTGTAACATCACGAATGGTATTGTTTTCTGGATGAATAAACATATCGGGGTACTTTTTATTAATACGATCTCTAACTATTTGAGAATACTGAATAATTTTACCTGCTTTGAAATCATGAACACCTGAGAAGTTTTTTTGAGGATCAACAATTGCGTAATAATTTCCACCATAGGCTACATCAAAATTAATTTCTCCTAGTTCAGGACAATCAACAGTTAAATCTTCTGCAGCCAAATAACTTTTTACATTTGTTAATTTCACCCAATCAACTTTCTCATTAGTTTGCTGATAATCTATTTCTACCAACCCCGCTGGTGCTTCCATTTTAATTTTCCCAGGGATTTTTGGTTTGATTAAACCTTCTTCAATTGCGATTGTAATGGTTCCAATAGTACCATGTCCACACATAGGTAAACAACCTGAAGTTTCAATAAATAGAATCGCAAAATCGTTTTCTGGGTTATGTGGAGGGAATAAAAAACTGCCACTCATCATATCATGTCCACGTGGCTCAAACATGAGTCCTTTTCTAATCCAATCGTAATCTTTTAAAAAGTGCTGGCGTTTTTCACTCATGGTCGTACCAAACAAGTTTGGATGACCTTCTGTTATTACTCGAACAGGGTTTCCGCAAGTGTGTGCGTCTATGCAAACAAATTTTGTTCTACTCATTCAATTTTTTCTCAATATAATCATCCATTCTTTTTTCCATGATTGAGAGAGTAACAGTTCCTTCTTCTAGAATCACTTCGTGAAACTCTCGAATATCAAATTTCCCTCCTAAAGTTTTTTCAGCTTTTTTTCGGAGTTCTCTAATTTTTATTTCTCCCATCTTGTAGGATATCGCTTGTCCTGGCCAAGAAATATATCTATCAGTTTCAGTTGTCACTTCATGTATAGATAATGCTGTGTTCTCAGCTAAATAATCAAGCATTTGTTGTCTAGTCCATCCTTTGGCATGAACTCCTGTATCAACCACCAACCTACAAGCTCTCCACATTTCATAAGTTAGCTGACCAAATTTTTCATATGGTGTTGTATAAATACCCATTTCTTCCGCTAAATACTCCGAATATAATCCCCAACCTTCACCAAAAGCAGATAAATACAATCCTCTTCTAAATCCGGGAATTGTTTTAGGCAATTCATTATTTAAGGAGATTTGTAGGTGATGTCCAGGAACTGCCTCGTGTGCTGTTAACGCTGGAATAGTATATAATGTCCTGCTTGGTAAATTATAAGTGTTCACCCAATAAAATCCTGCAGTAGTTTCACTATATGACCCTGAGTATCTTCCACCTGTATAATTTGGTGCCAAATCTGCAGGAACTGGAACTACACCATAAGGTTTTCGAGGCAATGTTTTAAAATATTTTGGTAGTTCTGCATCAATTCTTTTTGATATATCACGAGCAAACATTAACAACTCTTCAGCTGTTTTGGGATAAAATTGTTCATCAGTTCTAAGAAACTCAATGAAATCGGCAAAGCTCCCTTTAAAGCCCAAATCATCAATAATATTTTGCATTTCTGCTTTAATCCTCGCCACTTCATTTAACCCAATTTGATGAATATCATCAGCAGTGTACTGATTACTTGTGGTGAAAAAATTAATTCTGTTTTGATAAAAAGCTTTGCCATTTGGTGTTGTAGAAATACCTAAACCTTTTCTTGTATTGGGTAAATATTCATCTTCAAAAAAGTTTTTAATAATTTCATATTGATTAATAACATTTTTTTGAACGCTTGTTTTCGCAACTTTAATAATAGAATCTCTTAATGTTGTTGAAAAGGATTCTGGTAATTTTAAAAAAGGTTTATAAAATTCACTTTTAGTAACATCTGAAACTATGTGCTTGTTATAAGTATCTGCATAATTATTAAAAACCGCCCTTGGTTGTGCCTTTCCTTCCTTAATTGCAGCTTTTAATATTTCAATGTTATAATTAACTCTTTGCGGTAAATCATCAAGGCGTTTCAAATATCTGTTTACTTGACTCTTGCTTTTAAGCGTTGAATTACCCATTCTACTTAAATTTAAATGAAAAGCAGATTCGTTTGTTATTGTATTTAAATATGTTTTATAGGTGTTTGCGTCAATTTTATCTTGCAACACGAACAGTAACAACTCCCTTGAAATTTTTTCAGTTTCAGATAAGTCATTTTCCGAAATCTTTTCTAATTCTTCTTTTAAATTCTTTGCAAAATCAGCTTCTGCTTGATAGTATTTAGCTGTACTTTCTAAAGATACATTCCGCTTAAAATCATAATTTCTATCGGCTTCATATTTAGCAATGATGGCATTAAGCTCATCGGAATCTGAAAGTGGTTGAAAGGATAGCAATCCTAAGCATAAAATGACTAATAAAGGTCTGAATCTTTTCATAAAGCAAATACTATTAATTAAATTTTTTGACTTGTAAGTTTCCCGTTCACATTTCGTATTATGTTCAATGGATTATCGTTTTTCAACTCATTTGGAAGCAATTCGTTTGGCCAATCTTGAAAAGAGAATGGTCTCACAAAACGTTTAATAGAATCTACGCCTACTGCAGTAAACCGACTATCTGTTGATGCTGGGTAAGGACCTCCATGTAGCATAGATGGGCAAACCTCAACGCCAGTTGGAACACCATTAAAAATAATTCGTCCAACTCTATTTTGAAGTGCATTAACAACATTTGTGTACTGTGAAATTTCATTATCATCTGAAATAACAGTTCCTGTTAGTTGTCCTTCTAAATTAGAAACTATTTCCTCTAATTGTGTATCACTATCACATTGCACAACTAATGAAAATGGACCAAATACTTCATGATGCAATGTTGGATTATTTAAAAATGTATCGCCTTCAACAGTCGTCACCACTTGTCTTGCATAATTTGGTTTAACGTCTGATTCATATTTAGCCAAAACCTCTAGTCCATTTTGAGACATCGCATTTGCTTTATTGGTTTCATAGGCTCCTGCAATGTTAGGATGCAACATACACGAAGGTTCAATTTTCACTATTTCTTCGGCTAATGTTGTCACAAATGTATTTAATCCATCAGATTTCAATCCAACAATTAATCCCGGATTTGTACAGAATTGCCCTGTTCCTAAGGTTATAGATCCAGCATATGTCTTAGCTAAATCTTCTGCTCTATTATTTAATGCATTAGGCAGAATTACAACGGGGTTAATACTCCCCATTTCGGCCAATACCGGAATTGGCTCATCTCGTTGCGCAGCCAAATCAAATAATGCTCGTCCACCACGAATACTTCCTGTAAAACCAACTGCTTTAACATTAGTATGTTGCACTAATGCTTGGCCAACTTCAATTCCGCTACTGTTTAGATTTGAAAAAACACCGTTAGGCATATTCGTTTTTTCAGCAGCTTTAATCACAGCACTTGAAACCATTTCTCCCGTTCCTGCATGCATTGGGTGAGATTTAACTATCACTGGGCAACCTGCAGCTAAAGCCGCTGCTGTATCACCTCCAGCAGTAGAAAAAGCAAAAGGAAAGTTTGATGCTCCAAAAACAGCAACAGGACCTAATGCAATATTCATTTTTCGCAAATCTGCTTTAGGCATTGGTTGACGTTCTGGTTGTGCTGTATCTATTGACGCCTCCACCCAATTTCCTTGTTCAACGTGGTTAGCAAATGCTCTTAATTGTCCAAGAGTTCGTCCTCTTTCACCTGTTGCTCTGCCCTTTGGCAATCCACTTTCAAAGGTATAAACTTCTAACAAGTCATCTCCTAAAGCCTCAATTTCATCTGCAATTGCTCTTAAAAACTCGGCTTTACGGCTTCCTGAAAATTGTGAGTACGTTTTATATGCTTCTGACGCCAGTTTTGCAGCGCTATCAACCTCATCATGAGCAGCTTCCGTGATTTCCCATTCATTTTCAATATTTAAAAGTGGGTTAAACGTTTTGAACGTTTTATTTCCATTAGCCGACAATGTATTGCCAATATAGTTTTTTCCTGTTATCATCTTTAAAATCACTCCTGCATTCGCAGAAATCGTATTTACTTATTATTAATTCTATTTATATGTGCTTCAACGTCCACTGGCTTATGAACCACTTTAGTTGAAATCGGATATTTTTCCAATAATTGTTGTGGTCTAATTGGTCTTTTTTCAAATCCACCTCCACAATTAGGGCAAACTTTTTGCAATACATTTTCAACACAATCTACACAGTAAGTACACTCAAACGTGCAAATCATTGCCTCACTGGAATTGTATGGTAATGATTTGTTACAATGTTCACAAGTTGGCCTTATGTCTAACATACATATTTTAGATTCTGCACTAATTTAGGATTTATATCTAACTCT